>JAOZKO010000110.1 GCA_029935325.1 Bacteroidales bacterium | reverse complement strand
TTGCTACTAATGAGAATCAAAGTGAGGAAGCAGCAAGTCAAACAGAAGCCACAGAACAGGCCGCTACTGAAATTGCTACTAGTGAGAACCAGAATGAGCAAATAGAAGAAACTCCGCTAGAATCTACAGAGCAAGCTGCAACAGAAGTTGCTACTAATGAGAATCAAAGTGAGGAAGCAGCAAGTCAAACAGAAGCCACAGAACAGGCCGCTACTGAAATTGCTACCAATGAGAACCAGAATGAGCAAATAGAAGAAACTCAGCCAGAAACTACAGAGCAAGAAAACACACAAGCTAATGAACTAGCAATTGCAAAATATACTGAAAAGATTAATCAAAACACGACTCTAATATCTGCAAAGAAAACTAGTGTTGAGAAAACAATTGAATCAAATAATCAGCAGATTGCCCAATTACAAACTTATGCAAATAGCGAGTTTAATAAGTCTGAAAACAAGGAAGATGAAGCTAGTCAATTAATTAATAACTTTAATTCATCTACTGATGATAAAGATGTTCAATTAAAAGAAATTAAAGAACTAAAGCAAGAGGCTAATGATCATAAAATATTAGCAATTGCTGCCTACGAAATGTCCAAGGAATTGGAAGAAGAAAACGCCAAGAATAATGAGTCAATAGCTCAACTAAACCAATATGAAAGTACAAATACACAGTGGCTAAATAATCAGGAATTAGATAGTGCAGATTCCTATAGTTCACAAATGTTGGCTAGTTTAAATAATATCGAACCTCAGAAATCACAAACACAAAACACATATAGCACTGAGGCCAACGAAAGCACTAATACATTGATATCTGTACAGAATTCTTTGCTTATTGCCCAGAATGAAATGGATTCTATGGAGCAGAATATATTACAGATTACTGATCCTAACGAAAGGTCTGTTGCCATAAATGTAATAAGAGAGAAGAGAACAGAGCTTGATAGCTTAATAGCTCAGGAGCACAGCTCATCAATATCAGCTAATAAGCAAATAGCTATGCGTAATGTATCTGAGGCAATTAGTAATGCTGAGAATATTCCTTTAGAAAGCGAAAGTATTATAGTCTCAGAAGCATTAGCTCAGATAGCAACATCTAATAATGAGTATGATACAAGCAAAGTAGGAGCAGAGCTTGCAGTGATTGAGGAGTCCTTAATTATAGAGGAGCAAGAAATAACTGCAGCAAACGAAACAGAAATTATTATTAATAATGATTCAATTTATGCCCCTGATTTTAATGATGAGAGGTTGAATCGATTATCAGAAACATATTTAACTCCTGCAATAGCTCAAATGGAGAGATTAGCGGATGTTAGCAAAGAAAATCAGCAGCATATTGCTCGTAGTCAGCAAGCAGAGGTTGCTTATGCTTCTATGGCTAATAGCATTGAAGCTGAAATTACTGAGCTTAGAACTAAATCTAATGAATCTACTTCTGAGGAGGAAAAGAATCAAATTGAATCAGAAATAGCTGATAAGCAGTCACAATATGTTGCAATGCAGCGCAAGGCTTTAGCATCAGCTATTTATTCTGAAATACTACAAGATGAAATAAACAATATTAGCAAAACAAATACTGATTTGCAAAAGGAGTTTAAGGAAAACAGACAATTACTCGCAGATGACGAAATTGGCAGTGTAGAAGTATCTGTAGAAAAGAACAGTGAAATATATAATGAGTCCTTTGTAGCCTTTGATGAGTATAATGCTCAACTTAATGAGAGTAATAATTCAGCCAATGAGGAGTTGATTAGAATTCAGTCTAAGAAGAAAACACAACAAGATTTATATGCTGAAATATTACAAAAGAAAGACGAAGCAGAATATAGCTTAGATGAGGAGTCAAATGAGCGTAAGCGTAGTTCACTTCAAGAGCAATTAAATCAGTATAATACTGAAGCTACGCAAATGAGTACTTCCATTGCTGTTTTGAAAACTAGCGAGGATAGTATCAATAATATTATTGCCACTAACAATAATATTAAAGATGCATTAGCTAAACATACGGAATATCTTAAGTCATCAGAATTACTTGCTACGATTGATACTGCACTATATTCAGAACAGCAATTAGCAAGTGCAAAAGCGATTGATTATAGCGTTTTTAATCCTGCAAAAGTAGAGAAGGAAGAACTAGCCATGGAGAAGATTGATATTCCAATCGAAGCTGAGATTGCCTATTATCCGATTAACTCCATTGACTTAGTTTATTTGCAAGTAGGAGATATTTCCAGGGTTGAAAGAGCCATATTAATTTATCAAAATCAATTAATAGATCAGGAGATTGATGTTCTTGAAGGAAATTCTATGAGAACAATGAATGTCAATAATAAGGCAAGAATTTCAGAAAGTATTTCTACACTTGAGCAAAAGAAAAGATTAATTAATTCGAAGATAATTGAATTAGAGAACCTTATTATTGCAAATGGTGGTGAGCTTGATACGCTTAGCGAATTGAACTCTGCCGATTTATATGCTAGTATCCAAAAGCAAAAGGCTGAGTATAATAAGATTGCACAGCATTTGGTTGACACATCAGAGTATTTTAGTGGTGAGGAAAAGCAGAAGTTGCTAAGTTTGGCAAATCAATTAAATAATAAGGCAGATTCAATAAATATTGCAATGATAGAATTGCAGGATTTGGAAGTTGCCAACGAATATCATGAGAATTCAATTGCAATTGCTAAGTATGATGATCCGTTTACTTCCGGTCAAATACATAATATAGCTACAATTAAATCAGATAGTGCTAAGCAGAATTTTGAATTAGCAAGCAGAAACCGCGATGCAGCTTCTAATCCTTCATTAAGTACAGATGAGAAACAGCAATTATTAAAACAAGCAGTTCAATACGAAATCATTGCTGTAAATCAACAGAAAGAAGTAATTAGCTTATACGAAGCTGAGACGCAACAGGCAACTATAGAAGTTGAAACTACTGAATCAGAATCAAATAATAATGAAGAAGCAACAGAGGAACAAACTCAAATAGAAGAATATACCAATGTAGCTATTACAGAAGAGCAAACTCAAGCGGAAGAGGAAATACCAACAGCAGAAGTTATTGAGTCGCGACCAAAGAATACAAAAGAATTAGAATTGGAACAATTAGTACTAATCGACCCAAGTACATTAAATGAAGTGGAAAGAGTTGATTACGAAGTTCGTAAAGCGGAAATGCTAGGAGTATTTGTAGGAAGTAGTAGGAGAGGAGTTTCAACCATGGATTTCTATACCGAAGATAAGCCTATTGAAATAAATCCAAGTGTTCCAAGTGGACTAATTTATAAAGTTCAGATTGCAGCATTCCGTAAGCCAATACCTCAAAATACTTTTGGAGACGTTAAGCCAATTAGCGCAGAGCAAATTCCTAATTCTGCCTTTACAAGATATTTAGCAGGAATGTTTACTAATTATAGCGATGCAAATCAAGCTAAGAATACTCTTAGAGGAAAAGGTTTTAAAGATGCATTTGTGGTAGCATATTTTAATGGAAATAGAATTAGCAATGCACAGGCTAGAGCAATGATTAATGCTGGCACTGCATATACCGATACTCAATTGGCAAGCGTAGCAAACAAACTTAATGTTAATAATTATGGCGCTACTGCAACAGAGGAAACCCAAGCTGTAGCTGAAGTTATAACAGATCCAGAAAGTACTGGCAAACCAGCACAGGAGAAATTAAGCACAAATAATAATGTTGTTTATAGCATCCAAGTAGGAGTTTATGGCGGATTAAGAAGTTCTAGGCGCTTATCTGGTGCACCAGACCTATTTTATGATATTACCTCCAGAGGTTATTATAGATACTTCTCAGGGCGTTATAATACCTATACGCAAGCTAGAGCAGCAAGAGCGAATGTACGTGCAGCAGGCGTAAAAGATGCATTTATTGTAGCATTCCATCAAGGACAAAAGATTAGTACTACTAGAGCAAGAACATTGCAACAACAAACTCCAAGAGTTACAGCAAGTCAGCAAACAGCTCAGGCAAATACAGAGCAAGCAGCTGAAGAAGAACAAGTAGTGGAGCCACAACTGAATATTACATTTAATGTGCAAATAGGAGCTTTCCGCAGTGCACGACAAGGACAGCAATTGCAAGCTCTTGAAAATATTAGTCTGAATGGATTAGATACCTATACCAATGCAAATGGTTTGCTAATTTATATTTCTCAATCCTATGCAACTTACCAGGAAGCAGCAGTAGCAAGAGATCAAATTAGAGCCAATGGTAATACCGATGTATTTTTGGTAGCCTTTGAAAATGGAAATAGAATCTCTACCCGCATTGCTCGTCAGCGATTGGCTAGGTAAAGTATAATTATATTTTACAAAGATTGCTTCAGCCGCTTAGGCAGCTTCGCAACAACTTTTAATAAAACAAACATCTTGCGAGTGTCTTTGCGAGGAGGAACGACGAAGCAATCTGTAAATAAACTCTTAGAGGTAAATTATTACAAAACATTAAATTATTTTCAAGCTTCAATAAATCAATCAAATAATTTCCTATTTTTACGCATTATAATACTTAACCAATAAACTAATGAATATAAATTTAGCAGTACTAATTGATGGCGATAATATACCTTCTGCATTTGTAAAAGAGATGATGGAAGAAATAGCTAAATATGGGAATCCAACTATTAAAAGAATTTATGGTGACTGGACTAAACCCAATTTATCTAAATGGAAAAATGTACTTTTAGAAAATGCGATTACGCCAATTCAACAATATGGATATACAACAGGAAAGAATGCAACAGATTCGGCGATGATAATTGATGCAATGGATATTCTGTATTCAGAAAAAGTGAATGGATTTTGCATAGTATCAAGTGATAGCGACTTTACTAGATTAGCAACTCGCTTAAGAGAGGCAGGTATGCAGGTAATTGGCATTGGAGAAAAAAAGACACCAAATCCATTTATTGTAGCATGCGATAAATTCATATATATTGAAATCCTGAAAACTAAATCAAAAGAAAAAGTTTCGGAAGGAGAGAAGGAAGCTGATAAGGAAACGTTTGATAAAATTAGTTTGAAGGATATTAAATTAATTAAAACTACAATTACAGATTTATCTGATGATGAAGGATGGGCTTTTCTGGGAGATGTAGGAAGCTTATTGCAAAAGAAACGACCTAATTTTGATCCTAGAAACTATGGTTTCCAAAAGTTGACGCCATTAATAAAGTCAACCGGAAAATTTGAAATTGAACAAAGAGAAAGTCAAAAAGGTAGGTATAAGTTGATTTATGTTAAAAACAAAGAGAAGCAGGGGAATAAACGCTCATAAATAGTCAATTATATATTTTTCTAATTTGGGCTAAAGCCCGATGAGAATCAACATTATTAAGCGGGGCATTAATGCCCCGCCTAATTAAGCTTCATATATTGGCTTTAGCCCAAAATTAAATAAGAATGAGAATTACAGAAAGAAGTGGTTGTCCGGAATTTCCGAACAACCACTCAACATGGTGCTATTGCAGGAAAAACACAATCAAAAGAAGTTAAAATATATATTCTTGATGTAATTATATCGGTTGGTTATCCCACATAATCCTAGCTTTTCTCTGTCGCAATGCCCCTACAATAAGACAAACACCTTGCGAGTGTCTTTGCGAGGAGGAACGACGAAGCAATCTGTAAATACCTACGAAATAGTAAATAAACTACTCAGTAATTTAAAGCTTCAATAAATCAATTAAATAATTCCATATCTTTACAGCTTAATACTAAACCAACAAACTATGAAACTAATTACTATTCCATTAAGTATAGATTCAAGTCGTTATTAAGGCAATAACTATTGATATAGTGGATATGTCTGCACTTGTGGGCGGTAGTTTGTAATTTTGTATACAATGAAAACTATCTGAGATAGCTAATATGAAGAAAATATTAAAATTTATAGGAATTGGAATACTTATGCTCCTAGTAGGCGTAATAACATATGTATTTCTTTCGACACCAAAATTACCGGAAAATAGTAATGCTATAATAGAAGATGTTATAAATTCAGAGCTGCCAGAATTTGTAAAAGGGCAAGCCGGATATGTCGTAAATAATGGAACAAAAATTTGGTATGAATCCATTTTACCAACAGACACCAATAAAGGAGCAATTCTGTTATTCATGGGTATTTCGAATGATGCATTGGGATGGCCTCAGCCATTTATCGATAATTTAGTTAATGCTGGTTATCATGTAATACGCTATGATTATAGAGGTACAGGCTTATCTAGTTGGGTTGAAAACTGGGAAGAGCAACCATATTCTTTAACCGATTTAGCAAATGATGGTAAAGTCATACTTGATTCCCTGAAAATAGAGAAAGTTAATTTACTTGGGGTTTCATTAGGAGGAATGGTAGCCCAAGAATTTGCAATCAATTTTCCAAAAAGAACGAATACGTTAACGTCATTAATGTCATCTGGAAATATTCTTGATAATGACTTGCCTCCAATATCAAGTAAAGTAGTATTTGAACTAGTAAAAACAAGCATAAGGTATGGGTTTTTTTCAAGTGAGAGGAATACTATTAAATTGCACCTATCATCAAGAGTAATTCTACAAGGAGACGCTGAATACGACATCGATACAAAAGGGATTGCAGGACAAGTACTTTATAACTTAAGAATGAGAAAAGGATATAATCCAGATGCATCAAAGCAACACCATGAAGCAACATACCAGTCAGGGTCACGGTACAATAAATTGAAAGACTTATCAATACCTATCTTGATTATGCATGGTGTAAATGACCCATTTATTCCAATTGCTCATAGTAAAAAATTAAAGTCAATAATTCCTACTGCAAGAATAAAATGGTTTGAAAATATGGGACATGACATTCCTTTATATTTAACTGATGAAATTTGCGAAGAGATTATATGGATTATAAACTCAAATAATGAACAATAACCACTGCACACAAAACCTAAGTATAAAACCATATAATGCCATAGCAGCTATATTTTTTTAAGCTGCTTTAATACATATTGATTTAGCTACCATAACATACATTAAAACACAGAATAATGAAATATTTAGCAATTCTTACATTACTTTTATTTTGGACAACCAATGAAAATCTAAATCTTGATCAGGATATTATTTACCCAAAGGCTGCTGAAGTTAAAATGGGTAATGGAGAAAGCTGTGAAGTGATAAATGAAAAAGACATGTTAAAAGCCAAAAGTATTCTAAAAAAATATTGGAAGAAAAACTTGACAGATTCTAATTGGGTAAAATACAATAGACAGTATATGAATTATAATTCTATTAATATGGGGACAGTAGTTTATATTAATGGTGCTTGTTTAGAAAAACCCGCTAGCTACTTCAAAGATGTATGGTGCATAGGAATGGCTACCAAAAAATGCTATTATACAGCTTTTATTAATATTAAAAAGAAGAAGGTGATTTACTTTGAATTTAATACTTATGATTAAAGTGATTTTATTAAAATCCGTATTATAAATCAAACACCTTGCGAATGTCTTTGCGAGGAGGAACGACGAAGCAATCTTTAAATGCCTTCGCAGTAGCAAATAACTACTCAGTATTTTCAAGCATCAATAAATCAATTAAATAATTGCCTATCTTTACACTCTAATACTAAACCAAAACATCCAAAATATGAAAAAAGCAGTTTTAACACTTTTAATATTTATGCTTATTATTCAAGCATTTGGACAATTAAATCCCATTAATAATCTATATTGGAATCATACATATGAAAACCCAAATAACTGTTTTGCACTTTCATGGGAGAAACCTGACACCTCATACACGGATACTTTAATCGGTTATAATATATACCGTGACACTAGCCTTTATCGTTTTACCACAGATAGATCTTTTTCGTGCAATCCGTGTATTGGAGACACTAATACTAGTTTTTGCGATTTTATTAATATTCTAGGAGGATTCACAATACGTATAAAAGCAGTTTATAATAGTTCCGGAATTGAGTCTGGGACTAATGATAGTGCAATATGTTATGGTATAGCAATTGGAATGAATGGTCCAATTAAGGAAGACTTGAAAGTTTTCCCTAATCCAACTATAGGAAAGCTCAAAGTAGAAATAAATGGCTTAAAGAAAATATTAGTATTGAATGAAGTTGGTGCAATTGTGCTTGAAATAAATACGGGAAATGAAGTTGATTTAAGTGATTTTGCAAGGGGTGTTTATTTTTTGAAAGTATTTACTGATAATGGGATATTAACTGAGAAGATTGTTCTACACTGACAAAATATTTACCATCCACAAAGGGCATTATTAGCGATAAATAAAAATACGGTTCTACTGATATCTTAATTTGTACAAATAATTTTCTCTTAAAATTGAAACTCATTTTTAATGCGAGAATGATATAATGCAAAAATACTTAAATATTTTACATTACTACAATAGTTCGTTGAGTTTTTGTTTCTCGCAAAGACGCAAAGACGCCAAGATGCAAAGTGTTGATTTTGTGAATATTATACATTATTGCATAAAGTTGTAATCGCCT
>JAOZKO010000109.1 GCA_029935325.1 Bacteroidales bacterium | reverse complement strand
AATGATTTTATTAGGCAGAATTACAGCATATTATAGTCGTCAATCATAACTGATTCGTGACAAATATTTTACCACTCTAAATCCTGTAGTCCCAATAAAAATAACGCAGGTAAACGGAAAAAGACAAATAGTAACCTATGATTTTAAACGTTAAAATGTCTATTAATGAAAAAGTATGTTTGTCATTATACTTTATATCCTCTATACTCTTCCTATTACATGGCCTAGGTGTACGTTATTTTATGCCCGCCTAACATGTCAGACAGGGTGCGAGGTTTTCGTTGCGTATGCGCTGTGTTTTTCAACACTGAAACAGGTCTCGGTTTGTCATAACGCAACAAACTTGGGTGTATAATGTTGTAATATCTTTGCTGATTTAAAGTAATATAATTGTTTGTATTAAGTATATTTTCGCATAAAAAAATCCTAGATTTAATGTAAATTAAATCTAGGATTTCAGAATAAGTTCCAGTAATACTTTTGTGTATTTATGGTAATACTTTAGCAGCCGCCTACCTCTTCTCCACTATCATGAACTTGATCAAGATTTTTTTCTTGTTCGAGAGGATAAGCTATTTCCCAAGCTTTAAAGCCACCTTTTAGGTATTTAACATTTGTATATCCTAATTGCTTAAGAAGACCAATAGTCATAAGACTTCGTTTACCTTTTTTGCAAACCAATATTATTGGAGTATCTTTTTCTGGAGGATAAAGCATTTGATTTTCCCAAAACATTTCGTTACCCATTTTAAAATCAATAACACCTCTTGGGATATTTACAGCAACCGGAATATAACCAGGGTTAAATTCATATCCTTCTCTTACATCAATAAGAAGAACATCTGCAGTGTCGATTAAAGCATGCAAATCTTCAACAGATATTGATTCAACAGTAGGTTCAACTTCTGCTACCCACTCATCAATACTATTATAGGTTTTTACTGTATTCCCACATGAATACATTAGGAATAAACCTACAAACAAAGTCAATTTGAATAAAAAATTATATTTCATCATTATGTATTTTAGTTTATTATTATTTACATTTAATTATTTTCCCATTCCATTTTAGCAGCTTGGCTACTATCAACATCTAGGATAAAGCCTTCTACACCAACAATCTTTTCATCTTGTTTCCATGGTGTCATAGTTATTGTGTGATATCCTACACTTCCGTCTTTACATTTTCGGATCACTAAACCGTGCTCAACAGTTTCGCCCTTCATTACTTTTGCAATGGTTTCGTCAAGTTGAGTAATTGCTCTTTCTGATCTTGAGAGGCTATAATGCTCACCAATAATCTCATCGCATGACTCGTACTTAT
The DNA here is from genome assembly GCA_029935325.1 of Bacteroidales bacterium. Lineage (GTDB taxonomy): Bacteria > Bacteroidota > Bacteroidia > Bacteroidales > UBA1556 > UBA6267. The sequence goes on along the minus strand of JAOZKO010000109.1, from coordinate 7,216 downwards.
AAAGATTTACCCAAGCTCTATTTACTTCTACAAAGAGGCCATCTGCACCAATCTTGAAGTAACCTGCGCCACTGTTTGCAATTACATCACGGAATTTATTCTCTTTTTTGACACCTATTTTTTCTTCAGTTTCTTCCAGTGCTTTATCCAAGAAATCACTACTATCTTTTTCACTTAAGAAATTTCTTTTAGTTTCTTGCAAGCTGTACTCCATTTCACTCACAATCATCTCACGAGCTTCTTTCTCGTCCATTTCTTCCCAACCAGTAATCATTGCTTTTATACTAGACAATGGCTTATGACCAGTGGTGGTAAGATATACGTGAGCAATAATAAATACAATGAGGAAGAATGCTCCAAAAGTATGTATTGCTGCAACAAGATCAAGGCTACCTAATTGGTATGTTTCATTAGGATAGTTAAAATACATATAGGCGAATCCAGAAATTACCATTACCGGAATAACTAATACTTTAAGTCCTAAATAGATTATTCTTTGCAGAGGATTGAATTTATTATAAACTAATTTATTAGTTGGGTGTTCAGCTCCTGAAAAGATGCCTGTTATATAATAGTTAATTTGCTCTTTTACCAGTTTAAGCGTCGGAATATATTGCTTCCATTCGCCTGTTGTAAAATGCCAAAAGATTGCGAATACTATTAATATAAGAAAAGCCCAAGCTGTTCTATCATGAATCATTACTGCCTCCCTATAACCAAATAGTTCATAATAACCATGAATCTCAAATCCTGTGATAGCTAATATAATGATTAGCGTTACCTGTGTCCAGTGCCAGAATCTCTCAAATACTTTGTATATATATACTTTCATTTCAATAATTTTATATATGTAATATTTTATTTCTTATCGTGTAAACAATTCTTTCTCAATATCACTCTAATCCCTCCGTGTATAGCAACACCTCCTAGAGTTAATAATATCAGAATAATACCTAAATAATCAATCATTGCAAAGCGATCTCTTCCTGGTAAATAAAAACCATTTAGATTAGCTAATCTACTGTCAGGACTGCTTGAATGACAACTTGTACACGTAAGGGAATTTTCTGCAGGAGCTACTTGGTGATTAAGTGGCCAATACATTTCTGTTTCTACAAAGTCATATTCCCCACTATAAGGTAGTCCTGTATATTTCATTCCTGCCTCAATTGAATTATCCCAATCAAAATCTGTCCAATATGCACTGTCACCTTTGTTAGGAGACCATAGTTTAGGTTGTACTAATTTTTTGCTAACAACATCATAAGGTTGTTTTCCTCTATGAACTTTTATTGGCCATATTTTAGAACAGCTTTCTGTAGCACAATCTTTACCTTTATCATTATAAGACCCTTCTAAGGTATTTATTTGAACAGGAATACTCTCTATACTGTCAGTTATTAGCAAGTGATCAGCTAAGCCATTGAACCAAAAGTATTCTGGTTTCACATGGTCGTCATATACAAATGTACCTTTAATACTTAAATAATTATGATTTCCATCAGCATCACTTTCGTGTATTGTATTGCCTTCTGCATCAAGCCTTCCTGCAGTACTCCAGTCCCATACCATTTTTGTGGCATTAGCCTTAGCATACTCAGGGATATGACATGTTTGACAAGCAATTCTTTCAAAGTGTTGATTCAATAGTTTGTCTGTGTGAGGAGTTTCTGTATGACATTGTACACAGGTGACTCTATTCTTATCTTCACTAGATAAAGCATAAACCTTTCCTGTAATAACATGATTTTCTGTTGTATGACAAGCAATGCAACTCATATCTTCACCATCAATTGCCATATGTACATCTACTTCACGTGAACAAGAGTTCATAGCTTCATCTAGATCGCCATGCTTTACATTATTTCCACCACCACCCCAGTAATGGCATATTCCACAGTTTTCTCTTTTTGGAGAGCCAACACTTTGTGAAATTAAATTCAGATCTAAGCCTTCCTCTGGATATCCTGCTTTTCCTTTAGCTTTTTTGTAGGTGCCACTTTGATCATGACAAACAAGGCAATCAATATTTCCTTTGTCTGTGAAGTCAAAACTTTTGTCCTCCCAGCCATATCCAATATGACATCTGGAACAAGTTTTTTCACTTCCATTAATTCCAATACAGAAGTTATTAAGAATATTTTTCTTTCCAACTGAAACAACTGAATCTCTTAGCGCGAGCTTTTCATTTCTGTCCCACGTCCAATGGTTATTAGCCATAATCTCGTGATGGCGCTCAGTATGACAGCTTAAACAAGCTAATGTCACAGCTTGAGGAGTCTCAAATTCCTGCTGTAGAATCTCGAATTTTGAATGGTCAGCAACCATTCTGTCAATCTGGTCGGCTTTCATGATGTAATTCACTACATCTATTTCCTCCGATTGGTCTTGCTCCAAAGTTGGGTTTAGCTGCATAACTAACATCGCTACAGCGAATTGGGAGACGACCAGGACTAAAACTACAAATAATTTTCTTTTCATAGATACATGTGTTATTATTTTCACAGCAAAGATATATTATTTGTATTGTTATTTAGCAAACAGAGCTTGATATTAATTAGCAAAGCTTGGTATCTTTAACCTATTCATTTATGATATATATCATATGATAGTGTTGCCATTACTTATGCTTGGATAAGAAATAAGTGTTTTTTTTGATTTTTATTGAGGTTATTTTTCTGATTGAGTAAACTAAGTATAGAGCTAACAATTTATAAATCAATAAGTAATAGATGGATTCAATAAGCTGATATTTGTTGTCTGTTGTGTTGTAGCGGACAATATTTCGACTAACTTAATCTATCAAGTATTTCGGTTCTTAAATTGGTATAAACAGGACTGAAACCAGTTAATTTATAAATTACTGATATTCTAAGATGCGATATTGAATAAATCATTTTCTAGGAAAAAAGATAGTAATAAAAAAGAAGAGCCTGGCTCTTCTTTTTTATATTCCCTTAAATTAATATTTGCAATATAATTATTCAAATATTAAATCATTATAAAAGCAATAATCACTAATCACAAACCTCGCTAGGGTCGGGTTGAACCACTTTTCGATGCTTGAAGTTAAGATCAGGATTCTTTATTGTATTAGCTTTAGCTTCTTTTTTCTTACTCGGAAATTCTCCTAATACCATTGGGTAATTATGAAGTTTTTCCTTTGCAACAAATCCACGCCATTCATTGGCTATAGCATCCTTATGCATAAAGCTGTTAGCACCAAAGCGCAAACTATAGGCATCATAACCTAATAGTCGTAAATATCCAGCAACTGCGGAGCTATTTTGTCCAGAAATACAATAAACAATAACTTTCTTATTTGTTGGGATTGTTGATAAATCTTGACTTGGGTTAAGGCTTTTCTTTGGCTCATACCAGTGTGCTCCAATCATATGCGCTTCGTCATATTTAGCTTTTGGCCAGTAGTTAATAATATAGTAATCATCTTTGTTAGCATATAAGCTATCAATAGTGACTGCAAAGTAAAAATTAATTTCTGCTTGAGCTCTAATTTCTAATATCTCAGATAATGATTTTCCAGCGGTATTAATTGTTGGGAAATCACCTTTCTTATTTTTAGGATAATCTTCTACTGTAATAAAACTTGCATATTTATCAGCAAGCTTATCAGTCCAATTAAAAGCAAATTCATTATTCCAAACCGACATACCATATTTCATAGGAAATATATTGCCATAGCCAATTGCTCTTAGGATACTAGCTACATATGCTGAGCCTTGTCCTGTATTGTCAATTAGTATGATTTTTTCGTACTGATAGATATTTAAGGTTTTTAGAAAAGCAATAATGTTTTCTCTATCTACATTTATAGCACCATCAATATGACCCTTATAATAATCCTCATGGTAACGCATGTCAATAAGTAGATATTTATCCATATTTGCTTTAATATCTTCTACATCTAAAAGGAAAGGAGACTGTGGAGAGTTTATATAATTACCACTTTCTTCAAAAAAGTCTAGCAGTGCTTTTTGTTGGTTCTCTACAATAGGAAGTACTATTTGTATTTCCTCAGAAATAACTTCCTGATCTGTACAGCTAACAAATCCAATTGTCAATAGCAAAAGAATAATGCTGATGTTTATTTTAAATATATTCATGTCTTTCATGTCTTTCATGTCTTAAGTATAACAATTAATCGCAACCACCGCCAGCTGCTTCTTTCTTTCTGCGTTGAATTTTAATGGCTGGTTTTGATGCTTGATTACTTTGTGTTTGATTTTGGGCTCCTGCAGTTTCAGCTACAATATAAGCATAGTCATAAAGAGCTACTTCAGGATTATAAGGTGCAGAATAAACATTATAATTATCGATGATATTATCTTTAATAAAATCATAATCGCCTAAAACAATAAAATAATTATTTACACCAATTTGCTTTAACATAAAACCAGCGAAAATTACCTGCTCCGGAGACGACCCATAGATTATATTAATATAATCATTTGCAAAGAATGGTCGGCAGTTATCACCTGCTGTCATATTCTTAAAAGGAACATTAATTGCTCCTTCGACATGTCCATTCTCAAAAACATTAGGAGGTCTGAGGTCGATAAAGCGATAGTTTGATTCGCTACTCTTTGTATAGTAAATGTCAGCTAATAGTTGCGGACTAATTACATTGGCTTGATTGTTTGCTTGTTCTAGAGCTTCTTTGGGCGATAATTTAAAAGTCTTTTTAGGAGCTAAATTACAGCTTGTTAGAGCCATTAGGCTTGCAAGGTAAATTATTACGTATTTTTTCATATCAAATAATTTTTTTAATCACAACCGCCACCGGCTGCTTCTTTTTTCCTACGTTTAAATGGTGCAGATGATGGCTTGTCGCCAATAGTGCTACTAGCACTCACTGTACCGCCACCAAAATATGCACTGGCTGCTCTTCTCGAATTATATAATTCAAATTCAGTATTTACAGCAGTTTCTAAAGGGCGTTTAGGTCGCAAGATAGTTTCTACCCAGCGATTAAGTCCTCCTCTTAGTATATAATTATTATTATAGCCTAGTCGTTTGCTTATGAGCCAAACTTTAGCAGCCTTATCGGAACTGTTTGAATACAATACATTTGTAAAGATATCCTGATTAAGTACTTCCTCGTATTTTGGATTAAGGATACTATCTAAAGGAATATTAATTGCCCCTTGAAGACTGAATGTATCGAATTCGGCTTTAGAGCGCAAATCAATTAATACAATAGTGGGATCGTTATTCATCATCATACGAGCAAGCTCATCTGTACTTAAATATTTATCGTTTGTAGCTGCAATTTCAAGCAGCTTACAAGGAGTCACCTTATCAAGTGGCTCATCAGGAGATGTCATCAGGAAGGTTAATAAAGCTCCAAACAACAATAATCCAATTAAAAATATATCTCTTTTTTTCATCCTTAATAGTTTTAAATTTGGTAATCACCTTTTGCGGTAACCTTTTTCTGAATAATTGTTACTGCATAGAATGCGCTTGCGGCTATTAATGTCAGTATTAGGATAAATAATCCTGAATCAATACCCATCCATTCAGCTATATTTACTTTGCCCATGGCGCCACTATCTCTTAATTCTTTCCATAATGGTTCATAAGTATATGCATAGAAAAATACGCCAATTAGAGCGCCACCAATAAATACCATTGCATCAATTTTACCAGTAACTGCAGCACACATACTAGTGCCAGGGCAGAAACCACCGATAATAAATCCAAAGGCCATTATTAGTCCTCCAACTAAGGTTGGAATCCAAAATGTTTTTGGGTAAAATATAGCTGACATATCTATTATCCCATATTGGTTCATAATAAATAATCCTATTGCAGAAGTAATAGCAGCAGAGAAGAATACTTTTAGTACTACAAAGTCGTAACCGTAAAATACTCCGGCAAGTTTTCTAGTATTTGTAAATCCGGCAGCTTCAAGTAAGAAGCCAAACCCGATGCCGATAAAAAAACCAATTAATATATTTAGTTCTTCACCGATTATTTCTTGTGGAAAAAGAGGTCCCATAATATTATAATTTTAAAATCTTATTAAATCCATAATTTTCTAAAGAAGTAAGCTAGTACATAGCCTCCTCCAAAAATAGCCATTAGGCCAATAAACCCAGATAAGGATAAAACACCCATTCCTGACATAACCATACCTGATGTACAACCACGGCCTAATTGAGATCCTATACCAAATAGTAAACCACCAATAGCAGCTGTTATAAATCTTGTTTTAGTAGTCACATTGGGTCCTTTAATGGTTTCAAGCTTTAATCGACCAGCAAAAGCTGCTGAGATAATAGCTCCTACCAATACTCCTAATACTTCAAAAACCAACCATGTCTTAATTGGTGGGTTTTCGGGGTCGCTTACTCTTGCACTAAAGTAGCTATGCTCTGTTGCATAATCGTGGGCTACCATATCAGTAGTGGCAACCACAACTGATTTAAGTGCACCACTAGCTCCCAAACCTTCGCCTGAGAAATAATATGCTGCAATCATAAATACACCTATTAGGATACCAGCCAAATAGGGATTCATATATTTTTTACTTCTTTCCATCTGTGATAAATTTAAAATATGTTATAACTAGAGGCCTGACCGGCATATACCATAATAAACCTGAAGATTAATCCTCCTGAAAGCACAAGAATGGCAGGAAGCCATGTTGGCACCTTTAGGTGATTAAGTTCCAATATTTCCAAGAAAGCAGGGAGTACTAATCCCATTGCTACAACTCCAATCCAAAATACTACAGTATAAGATCCACCAAGGAACATCATCGCTGTTTCGTATTGAGTTTCAGTACCAGCTTTCATGCCCATAAACATATGAACAATAAGGAATAGTTCGACAGCAATTAATAGTAAATCTATTTTGCTAAACAGCTTTCGTTCCTTTGGGTTGTTGGAAAGCCACATAAGCAATGCTGCTGCTGTAGAAATTCCAGAAGTAAGAAATAATGGGCCTAATATTGCGCTATTCCAAAGTGGTCGTGCATTAAATGCACTTAGTAGTATTCCGGTATAAACTCCCAGAACTGTTGCTAAAACAATGGAGACATATGCCATCATCTTTTGGTTTTTCCTAGCTAAGTCTAGCAGAAACTGAAGAATCTTAATTTTCTTGGCTATATTATTTGCCCAAATAAGAACTCCAGTAATTTTACATTTTGGATTTCTTTCTTTAAGATACTCAATAATATCATCTAAAT
>JAOZKO010000108.1:2610-8547 GCA_029935325.1 Bacteroidales bacterium | reverse complement strand
TAACCAATTCATTTTCCACCAATACGCAAAACAAATCCACCAATAATAAATAATGAAGTAGTGATTACAATACCTATTCCCAAACCCAATATATCCGAAAAATATCCTAAAATGGGTGCAGCAATAATAATAATCAAGGTTTGAATTTGAGATTGAACTGATAGCACCGAAGCCAAGATATTCTTCTCCGTTGAATCTGCAACCATTGCCACACCAATTGGTTTGCGCATGTTTTCAATTAAAAACACAGGAACCATTAGTAAAATAGAAAGAAGGGAAAACTCAAAATAATAAAGAATTCCAGCCATAAATCCAGAGACTAATCCAATAAAAAGAAGAGTATTTAGAGCTGTTTCTTTAGCATTAAATAAATTCGAAATTCGGGCTGAATTCTTCGCTGCGATTGATGTTAATAGGTAAACGAAAAAATATATTACTCCAATGGCTATTGCGCTTTTTTGTTCATCAGAGTAAACAGAGGCAATAGGAATACTAATAGCAAGACTTACAATAATAGGTTGAATAAAATCCTTAATAGTTTTATTATACGCAGAAAATAGCGAGATACTTGATATGGTTTTTAATAAGTGAATCTTCTTAAATGCTAATTTAAACTCGTTGAAAATAATCTTAAATTGAGATGAAATGCTTTCATTATCATTATTTCTAATTGCTCCATCTAGTTCTTTGGGATAGGATGATAGCAGTATCAAATTAAAAAGGTAAGGAATTGCTGATAGAATAAATATTGTTCGATAATCTCCAGTATATAGTACAATTGCAGCTGCTATTAATGACGAAATTGCTGTGCCAAATTGTGAAAATGATCGAGTATGACCATAGTAATTTATCTTATGCTGCTGCCAATTATTCATTATTAAATAATCAAAAATCATAGCCTTATGTGTACCTGTACGGAAGGCGTCGCCAATGGCATAAAACAGCATTGCAGCAAAAAACATTTCATAGGAAGGAGCAAAAAAGAAAACGCAAAATGAAATAAGATAAGAAACAAATGAAATAATCATAGAGCGTTTGCGGCCAAATGTATCCGCGAATACTCCTGCTGGAATTTCTAATATATTTCTTGCTATTTCTCTGAAACTGTATAGTATTCCTATTTGCAAATAGCTTAATCCTACAGCAAGAAAAAAGAGTATTAGAAAAGGCTCAAAAAACCTAAGATTTTTAAGAAAACCATAAAAACCAAACTTATAATACTGTATATCTTTTTTGAAAGATGACATCTCTTAATTATTTGGCGGCATCCTTTCTAATAACTAGGCGGTCGTATGCGAATAGACTAATAGCAGAGAAAACACCAATGGCAAAAATCACATACCAGAAATTCCCAGGATTATAAGTATTCCATAGCAAATTAGTAAAATCCTGTGTATTCATATTATTTTGCTGAGCTATGGATTCAAAAATTGCGTTTTTGGTAATATCAGAATCAGTACTTATTGAAAAACCATTTTTTGTGGCAAAGTCCAAAGCAAACTCATGTTTATCAGAGAGCTTTTGATATATTGGTCCAGCTACAACTCCTGCTAGTATATTTCCCAAGAAAAGCGGAATATAAGCAAAGCCCATAAATAGTGCTTTCTTATTAGTTGGTGCAATTCTTCCAATATATTCAGTAATCTTAGGACTAGCGGACATTTCACCAATGGAAAATACTAATATTGCCACAAGAATAAACATTACATTTTGTGTATAAACCGTTAAAGCCATTCCAATAGTAGCGATAATAAAACCTGTTACCATGGTGCTTAATGGTCGCAATTTCATGACAATAGATGAAATCATCACCTGAAATATAATGATAAACATTGCATCGAAATTGGTAATAAATTCAGCATTCATTTGGCCATTATTAGCATATTCTCTTGCAATAAATGGAAGATACTCCTTGAAAAACAAATACATTTGACTACTATCAACCCATTGATCAATAAATACCGGTAGAGCAAAGAACAGTTGATTATACATTGTCCAGAAACCAGCAATAATCAGCAGAAATAGCATAAACTTTAAATCCTTCACTACTATGCCTATATTCCTAAATATTTGTTTCATGCTCTCACCAATAGGGCGTGTATCCACCTCCCTGCCAGGCTCTTTATAGAATAATAGAAGTGCAAAATTTAAAACGATAACCCCACCAGAAATATAGAACATATTTTCCTTATAGAGCATTGTAAGAAGAGGCCCAATAAAAGCACCAAGATTTACCATCATATAAAAAATGCCAAATCCAATAGAGGAAGTCTCATCAGTTGTAGTTTTAGCTATTGTTGCCGAAATAACTGGCTTAAAAAGTGCAGCACCAATCGCAAGATAAAGATATATTGCAAAAACTCCTGTAAAACTATCGAATAAAGGAAATAGAAAAAACGCACTGGTATAGATACTAAATGCTAGAAGAAGCACCTTTCTATATCCATATCTATCAGCAATTGCTCCAGTAAATATTGGTAGAAAGTATAATATTCCTGTTCCAACTCCCATTATCCAACCCTTTTGGCTTTGGCTAAATTCTAATCCCCCCTCGTCAAAAGAGCCTGTTAAATAGTTGGCAAACAGCATAAAAACGCCATACCAAGCTGCTCTCTCAATTAATTCAATACTATTTGCTATCCAGAAAGTACGTGGGTACTTTTCAAAAGTGCTTAATATTCCACTCATAATATATTGTCTTATTTCTTAGAAAGTGCAAAGTAAGGATAAATTTTTTGATAAAGGCTATCGCTCATTCCTTTTACATTTTTTAATTCATCAATAGATTTATAATTCCCTTTCATTGTGCGGTATTGTACTATTTCGTAGGCTAGTGATTTGTTGATATATGGATGCCTTTTTAATTCATAATAGTCTGCACTATCAATATTTATTCTGACTAATGAATCTGTATTTATGGTAAAATGAATATAGATCTGAGAATACCTACTGGAGTCAATATGATATACTTCTCTTAATTGTTCTATGCTAAAATATCCCCCCAATATTTCTTTATACTTAATAATTCCTTTTGCGGTGGCTGGCCCTATTCCATTTATTTCCATCAAATTATCCATGGTGGCTCCATTGAGCTCCATTATAATAGTATCTTTTTCCCATGATGCTTGTGTTGAGAACTCATTACCGTTTTCATCATCCATGGATTCAAAAATTAGCACATAAGGTATAAGCAATTCGCACTCCTGAGCAGAAAGGCAATATAACTTTCGAAGGTCGTCAGGAGAGTAAAACTTCCCGCCTTTGGTTACATATTTCAGAATACTTTTAGCTTGCTTTTCACTTAAACCCATTTCCAACCACTCTTTTTTGCTTGTAGCATTTGGATCAAAATTACTAAGATGTGAAGATTTTATACCTATTTTTCGTTTATTGTTTTTGGAATAATTACTAGATGTTTTTTTTGTTTTTAAACTATCCTGAGCATTTTTATATATTTCTACTTGCTGCTCAAATTTGCTAAAATCAATAGCTTCTTCGGAATTAAATGGACCAATAAATTTATAAATCAGAAGCAAAGCAATAATGATAGATAGCACAAAGATGCCCCTTCGTTCTGCTTTATTAAAACTCAAAAAGTCTTTCCAATCGTCTTTCATTATTTATTTTTTTCAAAAATAGCTAAAATTAATCACTAATTGGATAAATAATTCTCATTAACCGCCCTAAACTTTCGTCTCTTAATGAACCCCATTTCATCTTGCGAATATATGGTGAAGAATAAGTATATCCACCTAGGTCTATTGACGTTATACCAATGATATTATTATTAGAATTATAAAAAATAATTTTCCAATCTTCAAAATATGTTCCAACTTCACCCCATCTATAAGAGCTTGTATCATTTAGAACAGTGATAATTTCCTGTGTCCTATAACTATCTATTCTAATATCTTTCAATAAAACCCCACGATAAATAATACAATAATTAGCTTTTTCTAAAGGAAACATAATCTTTCTTTCTGTTTCAAACAAACAGTCCTTATCATAGGTATTGTTGCCATTCTGAGCCCAATTATATTTTATATCACTACCAAAACTTATATTACTAATGGAAAAAACAAACAGTCCTCGCCATAAAACCAATAGGGTTATTAATAATAATAACACCCCATATATTATCTTCTTTCTTATATTCATTTTATTGTAAATGAAAATATTGTCAATAGTTAAAGCCCTTAAACCCTTTTTCGAATAGCCTCTGTTTCTTTTTCAAAACCAGGTTTTCCCAATAGTGCAAACATATTCTTCTTATAGGCTTCAACTCCTGGTTGGTCGAATGGATTTACTTTTAGCAAATAACCACTATAAGCACAAGCTAGCTCAAAGAAATAAATCATTTGCCCAAGGTTAAATTCATCAATTCGCTCTATCTCAATTTTGATATTCGGAACTCCTCCATCAATATGCGCCAAGGTGGTTCCCAATTCGGCCATTTGATTTACATATTCAATATTCTTTCCTTTCAAATAATTTAGGCCATCCAAATCTTGATTGTCATCAGGAATTTGCACCTTATAATTCGCTGATTTAACGGATATTAATGTCTCAAATATTACTCGCCTGCCTTCCTGAATATATTGCCCCATTGAGTGCAAATCGGTAGTAAAATTAGCACCAGCAGGGAATATTCCCTTATGCTCTTTGCCTTCGCTCTCGCCATAAAGTTGTTTCCACCACTCTGTAAAATACATCAGTGTTGGACTGAAATTAATTAGTATTTCAATATCAAAACCTTTGCGCAATAGTGCATTACGAATAATTGCATATTTAGCTGCGGGATTTACATCAGGAGATGATGATGAGGTACAAAGGGATTCCATTTTACGAGCACCATCAACCAAGGCATCAATATCAAAACCTGCAATAGCAATTGGTAAAAGGCCAACAGGAGTAAGTACTGAAAATCTACCTCCCACATCATCGGGTACAACATAAGTTTTATATCCTTTTTGGTTTGCCAAAGTCCGTAATGCTCCTTTACTTTCGTCAGTAATGGCAATAATACGCTCTGCTGCTTCTGCCTCACCGTATTTGTTTTCTAAATGCTGCTTTAATAATCGAAATGCGACTGCAGGCTCTGTAGTAGTTCCGGATTTGGAAATAACCGTCAGGGCATAATCCTGATTATCCAGTAATGCTAGTAAATTGTGTAGGTAGTCCTCACTAAGATTCTGACCAGCATAAATAATCTTTGGATTCTCCGATTCCTGATAAGCATGAAATGGATTGCTCAAAGCTTCAATTACAGCTCTAGCTCCCAAATAGGAACCGCCAATTCCTATTACTACAAATAGCTTTGCTTTTTTACGGATTGTTTCCGCAGTATTTTTAATATCCTCCAAAAGCTCTTTGCTTATTGTTGATGGAAGATGATGCCAGCCCAAAAACTCAGAACCCTTTCCTTGCTTTTGTTCTAATGCTATATTCTGAAAATATATTTCCTTTTGAAGGGTTTCGATTTCGTTTTTATCAATAAAACTCTCCGCTTGAGTTATACTTATTTTTAGCTTATCCATAGTTCTGCGTTTTAATAGACTTTATTACGATTGAAGTCGTATATAGGCAGGATTTTAGATTTTTTCGTTTACCAAGGCATTTTTCTTTTGCATAGCCTAAGTTATGGACAATAAAAATAACGTAGGTAAACGGGAAAAGATAAATAGTGCCATACGATTTTAAACGTAATAATGTCTAATATTAGAAAAACAAAATTAGTGAATTATAAATTGCTGTGGGTAATTATTCTTAATAATTATTACTTTGGAAATTATATTGTGTTTTAGATTTCAATCCTTATAGTTTGGCAGCTTATCTTATGTAATGTTTTGTTAAGTACATGACATAAAATATTTTATACTAAATATGGTTTTTCCATTAATCATTTATACTTAATTTTGGGCTTAAGCCCATATATGA
>JAOZKO010000108.1:0-2600 GCA_029935325.1 Bacteroidales bacterium | reverse complement strand
TAATAATGTTGATTCTCAACGGGCTTTAGCCCAAAATAAAAAATATTTGACTATTTATGCACCTATATTTTTTCATGTACCCTTTCACGGTCAGATGTTTGCATACTATATTTTCCAGTAATTTATAGAGAAAAATCCTTTGAGGATAAATGAATTAATAGAAGTCCCTTAAAATCAAATAAAACCATAGTCCGTAGCGTTATCAAAGCATCAAAGTCTTTTAAAACTAAAAATTAGGGCAAATTGAAAACACTTAAACGAATTTTCTCGGCAATATTATTTAGCACTATTATATAATTAATAAAATTTTAAACATATGAAGCATCTTATCTACCTTTTAGCAGTTATATTTTTAATGACAGCCTGCACTGATGGCAAAATAAAATCCAGTTTTGACAATCCATTTCCAAAACGTACAAAAAACTTGCTTTGGACATTGGGAAGTGAGTTTTCGCTTAAGCAAGCTAATGATACAAACTATTATAAAGTATCATTTGATAAAGAGAAGCGCGAAAACTTTATTATCAATAGCACCACTAATGATACAATATTCGCAGGTACAGTATGTAAATATAAAGGCTTATTTTACTTCAACCAGCAACTAAATGATACCACATATTGGATTTATGCTGTTGAAATAAAGGATGGAACTATTCGTGGACTGCAAACAGAATATTTACAGATGCTAGCATGGGATATTAAATTTGGAGAGCTTTTAGAAAATCCACAAAAAATCAATGCCTATTCATCTGCTGTTTTGAAATATGTTGATACAAATATTAATATTATTCGACTCACTCCAAACAAAAAGGAATTTCAGAAATTTTATAGTTCAATTATTGATAGTTTAGATGTTGATACTTTTGTTGATTGGGCAGAAACAACCTCTAATCAAAATGTGAAACAAACAATCGATTTGTCAGATATTGAAGAATCGGATAAGTCCGATTATAAGATAATTTCAAAGCTATATCCTAATCCTGCAAATGAGGTTGTTACTCTTTCATTAAATGAAGAAGGAGTATTTGAGTATGGTATATACGATATTAACGGAAGGCTTTTGCTAAGAGGTCAATTACAAAATCAGTCTAATAATATTGATATTTCGGAGCTTAAAATGGGAAGTTATTATATCAGAGTTTTTTCGACAAATAATACGATAGATGAGGTCATAAAACTAATTATTAACTAGATATATGCAGGAAAATTTAAAAATACGATTCGCAAACATCAATGATTTACCAAGGGTAATTGATATTTACAATCAAGCAATAAGGACGAAAAGTGCAACTGGTGATTTAACAGAATTTACTGTAGCACAACGTATTGGCTGGTTCAATAAATTTGATAGCAATACTTACCCTCTGTATGTTGCTGAAATTGAAAATAATGTGGTGGGTTATTGCACAATATCGCCATACCGGCCAGGAAGGGAGGCAATGCTAAAGACTGCTGAAATTAGCTTTTTTATTGATTTCTCGTTTCACAAGCTGGGAATTGGGAGCAGCTTAATGGAATATGCTATTTCTGATTGCAAAAGAACTGGCAAAGAAAACCTTCTGGCAATTCTTTTAGATATTAACACACAAAGCATTGCCATTCTTAAAAAGTTCAATTTTGCTCAATGGGGACATTTTCCTAATATTATAAATATTGATGGCAGAAAATGTGGCCACTTTGTTTATGGGCTAGAAATAAACTAGAAGTAGTATTAAAAAGAATAGTATTTTAGCCTCGTAACCTAAATGCTAAATATTTGATTTTAAACCTAACAAATACGACATCATAATGCGATTAATACTACTCTCAACTCTAGCCCTCTTCATAGGTATTGGAAACACCTTCTCTCAAATAATTCCACAGTCATATGATTTACGAAATGTAAGTGGAATAAACTATGTTACAACAGTAAAATCACAGCAAGGAGGCACTTGTTGGACTCATGGTGCACTGGCAGCAATGGAAGGAAATCTACTGATGACCGGAAATTGGAGTCTAGCTGGTGAAACTGGTGAGCCAGATCTTGCTGAATATCACCTTGATTGGTGGAATGGCTTTAATCAATTCAATAATGATGATTTGAGTCCTCCCACAGGAAATGGACTAACAGTTCATAATGGTGGTGACTATCGAGTAACTGCTGCTTATCTTTCAAGAGGTGATGGTGCTGTTAGAGATATTGATGGACAGAGTTTTAATTCTGCTCCATTGCTTACTGATACTTCTTTCCACTATTATTATGCTAGAGATATTGAGTGGTATATAGCAGGTGCTGATTTGAAAAATATTGATATTATTAAACAAAAAGTAATTGATGAAGGAGTAGTTGGCACATGCATGTGTGTTGGTTTTTGGAGTACTGGGAATGTTCATTACCAACCACCAACAAATAATACAGACCCAAATCACGCTGTAGCAATAATAGGTTGGGATGATAATAAGCAAACTCCTGCTGCTGTTAATGGCGCATGGTTAGTGAAAAATAGTTGGGGTGCTACTTGGGGAAATGCTGGCTATTTCTGGATATCATATTATGATAAACACTGTGGTCAAGAGCCACAAATGGGAGCAATATCATTTCAGAATGTAGAACCTATGCA
>JAOZKO010000107.1 GCA_029935325.1 Bacteroidales bacterium | reverse complement strand
ACACACAACACACAACACACAACACACAACACACAACACACAACACACAACACATAACACACAACACATAACACATAACACACAACACATTATAAAAGTTTGAATAGAACAATATAAATTGAATAGATTAGATTTTGGAAACTAAAGATATTTTAAAACGCGTTAGGAAGATTGAGATTAAGACTCGACGAATGTCTAGTCAAATCTTTTCTGGGCATTATCATTCTGCTTTTAAAGGTAGAGGTATGGCTTTTAGCGAGGTGCGCGAATATCAGTTTGGAGATGACATTCGGAATATCGACTGGAATGTTACTGCTCGTTTTAATCATCCATTTATAAAAGTATTTGAAGAAGAGCGAGAACTTACAGTAATGCTAATGATTGATGTTAGTGCATCGAATCAATTTGGTACAGTTCAGAATTTCAAATCCGAAGTAATAACTGAAATGGCAGCAGTGATTGCTTTTTCAGCAATTCAAAACAATGATAAGGTTGGAGTAATATTCTTCAGCAGCAAAGTTGAGAAATTTATTGCACCAGCAAAAGGCAGAAGTCATATCCTAAGGATTATCAGAGAAATGATTGACTTTAAAGCAACTGAGACACAAACAAATATAGAAGAATCATTACGCTATTTAACCAATGTAATTAAAAAGCAATGCTCAGTATTTATCCTTTCTGATTTTAATGATGATAAATTCAGATCAGCTATGCAAATTGCTGGAAAGAAGCATGATATTGCTGCCATTAAAATTAATGACAAAAGAGAAATTGAGCTTCCAAATATGGGACTAATAAAAGTTCTAGATGTGGAAACATTAAAAGAGAAATTTGTTGATACTGGTGATGCTAGAGTCAGAAAAGCATATACCGATTGGTATCATCAGCAGCAGAAGTATTCAATTGGTGCATTCCGACATTCAGGGGTGGACCATATTGATGTATTCACTGGCCAAGATTATGTAAAGCCATTAATTAAACTTTTTAAAATGCGTGAAAGCCGCTACTAATTATGAGATTATCTAATATATATATAAGTTTTTTATTTATTCTTTTCTTGCAATTGCAGGGAAAATCTCAGGATATTGCTGTTAGCGCTAAACTCGACACTAACTTATTACTTATTGGCGATCAAACTATATTACATTTATACTTGATACAAGAAAAAGGCAAAAAAGTATATTGGCCACCAATTGACGAAAAAATAGGAGATAAAATTGAAGTACTTAATTTCAGCACATTTGACACTATATATCTAGCTAATAGTAAAAATATAAAGGTTCATTTACAGTTACTTATCACTACTTTTGATACTGGGCTTATTATCCTCCCTCCTCTTCCATTTGTTTATGATTATGCAAACGATAGCATCTCTAAGACCGCTTTAACACCACAATTATATCTTAGGATATTTACTCTAAAAGTAGATCTAGAGAAAGGTATTGTTGATATAAAACCCATTATAGAAGAGCCATTATCTTTCTGGGAGATATTTCCCTATTTAATAGCACTATTGATACTCTCAATACTTTTCTTATTTGGTATTTATGTATGGGTAAGAGTCTCAAATAATAAACCCATTTTTAGTTTACCAAAGAAACCGCCAATCCCTGCACATATTACCGCTCTAAAAGAGTTGGATATATTAAAGGAGAAAAAACTATGGCAAGTAGGAAGTCAGAAGGAATATTACTCAGCTCTAACAGATATTATGCGAATCTATATGGAAGGTCGGCTAGGTTTTGGAGCTATGGAAATGATAAGTGATGATATTATAAAAGAACTCAATAAAATAAATGTCGATACAGAGCTTATAAGTGACTCCCAAGAAATATTGCAAATGGCAGATTTTGTAAAATTTGCAAAAACTCAAGCATTAGCTGATGAGAATAATAGAGCTATGAAATGGGCCTACGACTTTGTTGAAAACACAAAACCAACGGAAGACAATAATAACAAAAAAGAGGAGGAAATCATATGATAGCTTTTTTTGATAAGATAGTCTTTGCTCAACCTCTGTGGGTTTTATTATTCATATTGATACCATTTTTGGTAGCACATTATTTTTGGAAGAATAAAAAGCAATATGCAGCATTGCACCTTCCTAGTCTTAATTGGACTAATAATATAAATGCTAATTTCAAAACTCGTTTTCGTCATATTCCTTTTGCACTTAGAATGATTGCATTCACATTACTAATATTAGTAATGGCTCGCCCTCAATACCATAGCAAGCAGAAAGAAGTAAATATAGAGGGGATTGATATTATCATGACTTTGGATGTATCGGGAAGTATGAGGGCTAGAGACTTGAAACCAGACCGATTAGAAGCCGCCAAAGAAGTAGCTAAAGATTTTATTAGTGGAAGAAAAAATGACCGAATTGGATTAGTTGTTTTTAGTGGAGAAGCCTTTACTCAATGCCCTTTGACATCAGACCATAATGTTCTTAAGAATCTTTTTGAACCCATTGAAAGTGGCATGATAGAAGATGGAACAGCGATTGGTGATGGATTAGCAACTGCAATTAATAGGATAAAAGACAGCAAGGCTATCAGCAGAGTAATTATTCTTTTAACTGATGGCATTCAGAACAGTGGAAATATAGACCCAATATCTGCTGCAGAAATTGCAAAATCTTTTGGCATTAGAGTTTATACCATTGGTGTTGGGAGCATGGGCACCGCTCCAATGCCTGTACAAACACCTATGGGTGAGAGAATAATGGATGTACCAGTTAAGATTGATGAAGAGATTCTTAGAAAAGTCGCAACAACTACTGATGGACAATACTTTAGAGCAACTAGTAATAATAGCCTAGCAGAAATATATAAGGAGATTGATAAACTTGAAAAGTCAAAAATTGATGTAAGTATTTTTCAGAATAAATCTGAAGAATATATTTACTTCGCCATTGCTGCCTTTATTTTATTATTAATTGAGTTGATTCTTCGACTTAGTATTTTCAGAATTAAACCATAATTAAGATGAATATTTTTAGATTCGAACATCCAGATTATTTATACGGTCTAATATTGATTCCGATATTGCTGGTGGTATGGTTTATCCTAATTAGGGCACAGAAGAAAAAATGGGCAAGCTTTGGAGATCAGAAACTAGTAGATAAGCTTATACCTAATGTTAGTTACAGACTTAAAAACTGGAAGTTTACATTTTTTCTTATTGCAATTACTAGCTTAATAATTAGCATTGCAAATCCTCAAATTGGTTCAAAGCTTGAGAAAGTAAAAAGAGTTGGAATTGACATGATTATTGCTGTTGATATTTCCAATTCGATGCTAGCAGAAGACATTAAACCCAATAGGCTTGCCAGCTCTAAAAGAGCTATTTCGAAGCTTGTTGATGAATTGGAGGGCGATAGAATAGGAATAATTGTTTTTGCAGGAAAAGCCTATACCCAACTACCTATTACAACGGATTATAGCGCTGCTAAAATGTTTTTATCCACTGTAAGTACTGATTTTATAAGCACACAAGGAACAAGTATTGCGGCAGCCATAGAAATGGGCAGAAGTACATTTAATAGTGAAGATAAAAACAATAAAAACAAGGAAAGAAATAAAGCCATTATTATTATTACCGATGGCGAGGATCATGAAGAGGGCGCTATTGATGAAGCTAAAATAGCTACAGAAGAAGGAATTTTGGTTTATACAATTGGTATGGGAACTCAAAAAGGAGCACCAATACCGAAATATGTAAATGGAAGAAAAGCTGGTTTTAGAAAAGACCGCGAAGGGCATACTATTATTACAAAATTTAATGAAACATTATTACAAACTATTGCCGAAGAGGGAAATGGTGTATATGTAAGAGCTAGTAATAATAAGTCAGGATTAAAACTTATACTCGATGAAATAAACAAGCTTAACAAAACTGAAATAGAGACTAAGACATTTAGAGATTATGAAAGTAGATTTCAGATATTTGCAGCAATTAGCTTGCTTTTACTCCTTATAGAAACTATGATAGAAGAAAAGAAATCTAAGTGGAATAGATTTAATTGGTTTAATTCACAAGAAAAGAAATAGAAGATGGATAAAGCACATATAAAATATACTATTGTATTTCTTGCACTAAGCATCTTTAGCCTCTCTAGCCTATTTGCTCAGGAGAATCGCAAGGCAATAAAACTAACTCGTGAGGGCAATAATGCCTATAAAGAAGGTGACTTTGAAACCTCTGAGGAGAAGTATAAAATGGCATTACTAGAATCAAGCGATTATTTTAAAGCTCGTTATAATCTTGCCAATGATTTATTTAAACTTGAACGATACAAAGAAGCTGCCGAAGCATACGAATCACTTACTGCATCTGCGCCTAGTCCTGAAATTAAGGCTCATATTTATCATAACCTTGGCAATTGTCAGTTATTAGAAAAAAAAATAGAGGAAAGTATAGAATCCTATAAAAAATCGTTACGAATAAATCCTAAAGACCAACAAACAAGATATAATTTATCTTATGCTATGGAATTGCTAAATAAGCAACAACAGGAAGAAAAGAAGGACGATAAAGATAATAAGGACAATAAAGACGATAAGGATAAAAAGGAAGATAAGGACAAAGAAGATAAAAACAAGGATAAGGAGAAAGATAAGAACAAGGAGGAAGATAAAGACAAGGAGGAAGATAAAAAGGACAAAGAACAAGATCAGAATAAAGACAAAGAGAAAGAGGACAAGCCCAAGCCAGAGGAAGGTGATAAGCCTAAAAAAATGAGCGAAAAAGATATGCAGCGACAATTGAAGGCTATTGCTGAAAAGGATAAGGAGACCAAGGAAAAGCTGGACAAGAAAAAAGTTATTATTAGCACATCAAAAGTAGAAAAGGACTGGTAAAGTCATAATAGGAATATAATATGAAGGAGAATATAAAATATTGGTTTACATTAATTATGCTTCTGGCTAGCTTTCAGATATTGGCTCAAGATGTGCAGTTTACTGTGGATGCTCCTGCCAAAGTTGAGCATGGGGCTCAATTCCAATTGACCTTTAGCATAAATCAAGATGGAGAATTTGCTGGCCCTAAATTTGAAAGTTTTCAATTATTGGGAGGTCCAAGTGTGAGTACATCTACAAGTATGCAAATTATAAATGGCAGGACTAATAGCACAACAAAAAAATCATATACGTATTACTTAAAAGCCAGCAAGATTGGTAAATTCAAACTTCCTATTGCCACTGTAAAGGTAAAAGGTAAAATATATAAGTCGGTACCTCTTTCCATAGAGGTAATAAAAAGCGCAAACCCACAAACAACTTCACGCCAAGGCACTATTACAAATCCTAAGTTTAAAGCTGATGGAATTATATTTGTTAGGTCGCATGTAAACAAAAGAAGTGTTTATGTTGGGGAGCCAATTATTCTTACACAAAAGCTATATTCAAAAGAAAAAATAACAAATATTACAGACTTTAAAGAACCCGCTTATACGAATTTCTGGAAGGAAAGTATTGATATTGGTGAACTTAAACTTATACGAGAGGTTATAAATGGTCAAGCCTATAATGTGGTGGTAATTCAGAAATCTATTTTATTTCCACAAAAGAGTGGTGAATTAGTCATTGGCTCATTTACCCTTGATGCTATTATTCAAATTATTAAAAAAAGGAAAGCTCGTGATCAGTTTGAAAAAATGATGTATGGTAGTGTAATTCAGTATTACGCAAATGAAGAAGTAAAGCTTCGCTCTCCTAAAATAAAAATCAAGGTAAAAGAACTCCCCAATAATAAACCTAAGGGTTTCAACGGGATTGTTGGTAATTTTAAACTAAAAGCTGAAGTTGACAAAACCCAATTAAAAACCAATGATGCTTTTAACCTAAGTATTAGAATTAGTGGAAAGGGCAATGTTGACCTTCTTGAAATCGCTAAAATAGAATTCCCACCAGATTTTGAAGTTTATGACCCAAAGGTATCAAAGAGTAGTAAAAATACTACTTCTGGTGTTGCTGGAAGCAAAACATACGACTATCTGATTATTCCACGTAACGAAGGTGAATTTACTATTCCTTCTATTAGTTTTAGCTATTTCAATCCGCAAACTGAAAGATACGAAAATTGCAGATCCCCAGAATTTAAGATTAATGTACTAAGAGGTGAAGGTGTTACCTATAGTAATGTAGCTACAAGTGTGGTAAATAGAGATGAGATAAAATACGTTGGTAAAGACGTGAGATATATTGTATTAAACACTACTGAACTACAAGAAATTGATAGTCATAAATTCAATTCATGGGCGCATATTATTACTTTAGCTCTTTCGCCATTTATAGCTCTTTTTATTATTCTATTAATAAAGAAACAAGAAAAAAAGCGAAACAACACTTCTCTTATGCGCTTGAAAAAAGCCACAAAAATGGCTAAGAAAAGATTAAAAACTGCAAACCAATTATTGGAGTCACAAAACCAAGATAAGTTCTATGAAGAAACATCCAAGGCATTGCTAGGATATATATCAGACAAATTCAACCTGAATCTTTCTGAATTATCAATTGATAATATTCAAGCAATACTTACGGAAAAAAATGTAGATTCTGTTGCTGTTGATGAGTTTACAAGCATTATTCAGCTATGTGAATTTGCAAGATATGCTCCGTCAAATGATAAGCAGAGCATGACTTCTATTTACGATAGAGCAATTACAATTATTAGTAGAATAGAGAAAACTCTTAAATAATAATATTATGAGAAAAATTATAAGCCTTTCGATAGTTGTTCTCTTCATCCCGCTAATAATGCTGGCTGATTCGGCAAAAACATTATTTGAGATTGCAAATGACCACTATAATAAGGGGGAGTATGAACAGAGTATTGCGCTATACGATTCTTTGATTAATAATAATTTGGAATCTGCTGATTTGTACTATAATATGGGTAATGCTTGGTATAAGTTAGAAGAAATGCCAAAGGCAATATTCTATTTTGAAAAAGCAAAGAAGATAGAGCCAAATAATGCTGACATTGCCTATAACCTAGCATTGGCAAATACCAAAATAGCAGACAGAATCGAAATTGTACCAGAATTTTTTCTTAAAACCTGGTGGAAAACCATGTTAGATACTTTTGACGAAGGACAATGGATGCTTATAAATATAAGTATGTTCCTGGTATTTATACTCTTTACAATACATTTCTTTATCTCCAAGAAGACTGCAATTAAAAAATTTAGTTTTACTTTAGCCATTCTTTTTCTGTTATTAAGCTTAGTAAGTGGATTGATAGGCTATAGAAGCTATAAAATAAAAACAAATCATAATACAGCAATAATTTTCACTCCTACAGTAAATATTAAGAGTGCTCCCGATGACAATAGTAGTACTATTTTTATTTTACACCAAGGGACTAAAGTCACACTAATGGAAGAAACTTCTCAATGGCAAAAGGTGAAAATTGCTAATGGTAGTGAGGGCTGGTTATTGAAAACTGATTTTGAAGCTATTTAGTGCTTGGTACAAAACGTCAATATCTTCGTTATACTCGTTTTTGAAACAGTCATTTGCAAATGCAATTCCGATATCTATCGGAACCTTATTTTCAAAAACTTCGCAAGCCTCGATCTTGACGTCTTCTACCTAAGCACTCGAAAAATGGGAGTTTTTGCCCAGACAATATATAGATGCTTGGTACAAAACACCAATATTTTCCCCGATTTTTCGGAGCGGGCTGTTATGCTCATGTTGAAACCAGTCACTTCGACGATGCTCAGTACAAGCATTTGCAAAAGCAATTCCGATAGCTATCGGAACCCTTATTTTCAATATTTCACAAGCCTAGAACTTGATGCTTCCTACCTAAGCACTGTAAAAAAGAGAGTTTCTGCTTAGACACTAAATACGGATTTTTTTACCAACACTAATATCAATCACCTTCAAAAAATAAAAAGCCGTTCTAAATTAATTACATTATCTTTGCAACAATTCAATAAACCCCTAGGGGCTCCAATTTATTTGGATTGAATTTATACAGAAGAGTGGAGAGATTAGGCTCTATGAAACTCTGACAACCTCTTCGTCGAAAGACGAAAAAGGTGCCAATACCTAAATTTCGAGAATGGCCTCGGGATGCTTATAAATTGACAAAGTATTTGATTTCACATCTTATCTTCTGACAATTTCGCTTCACCCGATATTCACCCTCTTATAACGAATATTATATACTGAATATGAGTAAATTAGATGTATTAAAATCAATATTAAAAGAGCGAATACTTGTGTTGGATGGAGCTATGGGTACTATGATTCAGCAGCATAATCCGCAGGAAGAAGACTTTAGAGGAGAGCAATTCAAAAATTGGGATTCACCATTAAAGGGAAATAACGACCTTCTTAATCTTACTCAGCCAGAGATGATTAAGCAAATTCATTTAGAATATCTAGAAGCTGGTGCTGATATTATTGAGACCAATACTTTTAATGGAACCCGTATTTCTATGGCTGATTACGGGCTGGAGGACTTTGTATATGAAATAAACTATGAAGGAGCACGATTAGCTAAAGAAGCTGCTGATGAATTCAATAAAAAGAATCCAAACAA
>JAOZKO010000402.1 GCA_029935325.1 Bacteroidales bacterium | reverse complement strand
TGAGTTTTCTCGCAACCAAAATCATCGGTAATAGTAAGGGAATAATTTCCTGCCGAAACATCATATATAACAGAATCGCTTCCTCCTGTAGACCATTCGTAAGTATATGGAGCAATCCCGCCATTTGGCGTTACTGCAACACTTCCGTTACTCATAAAGTAGCATTGCGGATCGGTAATATTAGAAGCAAGTTGTATTGCTGAGCTTGGCCCTAATACTTCAATTGTATCATAAACAGTATTATTAGAATTATCGCTAATAATAACAGTATATACACCTGTGGCAATATTTGAAATCAAATTAGTAGTATCACCATTTGACCACAGAACGCTATAAGGTGGAGTGCCACATGCAGGAAATACTTCAATATGTGCTTCGTCTATACCAAAACATGTATTATTACTCTTCTCTTTATAAATTCCCATATTAGAACCTCCTCCTAATAAAACTGTTTTAGTTATTGGTATATGATTTCTTGCCGAAATAGTGACGGTAAAATAAGCTCCTTGTAAAGAGCTTATAGGAATTATTCCACTTCCATTTACTAATGTAGTTGTACCTATAAGTAATCCATTTTTAGAAATTGTAGCGGTAGCATCACTTACATTACAGTTATTTATAGCAAAACCTGTTGCCGAACACAATATAGTATCACCAATACTTGCAGTAATAGAATCAGGAGATTGAGTCCAAATACGCATTGCTGGGTCGCCAAAATAATGGAATAACTCATGAGTGTATTTATTAGCAGAAGTTCCTCCGCCCCAGGTTTGAATAACTCTTGTAAGACCATGATTTAAAAGATCTCCCATTTTTGTAATATCATTATGAGCTGTTACATTAGGATTACTAACACCTCCGCTGCCAAAGGCTGGAATCATACCTGGATTAGACCATATACCATCAATTAAGCCAATGGAAAAACCATCGTTATAACCACTATAGCTATAGTATGACGCTGCAAAAATACCAACACTTCCGCCATTTGTTCTTCTCATAAATGTTTCAGCAAAACATGATGGTAGAGTAAATTCTCCTGTATGGCAGTTAATACTGAAAACTACAGGAAGCTTATCTCCATTATTAAGTAATGATATTTTGTTGTTTGTAAAATAAGGATGTGCCCAACCATATCCGCCAGAATAACCATGATCGCGATGAAAAACAAAGAACTTGCCAGCATTTATTGCTGTAGCAATATCGGTAGAATTGCCATTCCAATTAAAATTGTTTGATTTTAATAAAACAGATGGCAACGCTTGACCTGTAGAATAATATCCATTATTGAAATTTGTAGGAATAACGCTAGCATCTGTATAATAAATCCTCTCTGAAGTATATCCTTTAGTTGTTACATAGTTTCTTATATCTTCACTTGTGTGCAGAAATCTTCTATCGGCATAGCCATCATAATCATCATCTTGAAACTGAGCACAGTTAATACCATTTTGATAAAAAGCAGTATCAATAGGCGGATTTCGTTCATAATTAATAATCTTCATTACCTGCATCATTGCATTAGTAGAATTACTCGGTGAGATTCTACCTTTTGCCATATCTGGAATAAAGTCGGTAGGCCCATCCATACAAACGTAATAAAGATCAGTACCATAGTCTTCACCACTAATATAGTGTATTTCAGAAGGTACATCTTCATTATCACCAATTATCAATAAATAATCAGGTTTTGGAGTCCATGCCTGATAGCGAGTATGTACTGCAGACTTTACGCCTGCTGATGTCCAATTACTCGACGATACTACCTCAACGCTATATCCCATTTGTCTTTTCCAATTTGCTATTGAATCTGCTGCGGCATCAAAATCACTATGGGTTATTATAATATAATTCTTGCTATTTGCTGTTTTCGTTTGAGCATTATTAGCATAAAAACTCTTCGCTTCTTTAGTGAAGGAATTATAATTTAGAGGATAATTTATAATCTGATTTATGAATGTTTCGGTATGTTTTGAAAAGTCAGTAAACGCATTGGCTCCTGTGAATATAATCTCATAATTAATATCACTATGATTATATATTTTTGATGTAGCTGCATTATACTGCATTGGGCAAATTTCTACCATTGCCATTCTTATACCACGGTATTTCATCTCACCAATAATTCTTACGCTTTGCTGAGGATATACCTGATCTACTTTATAAAACTCTTTATTAATCTCAAATTTTGGCTCCGGAGCGCCTTCGGTATCTCTTGCAGGCTGCAGTGATGGGTATATGCGCTTTGTGTTTTCAACCATTGGCACATCATTATTTATCCGCAATTCATATTCTGCACCATCCGGAATTGCAATTAAATCTATATGCGAAGGAAGTGCAGGTTTCCCTACTTCTTGTAAATGGCTAAAATCTGTAATGCTATAAGTAGCAAAGATTTCTTTATTATGCGTTTTCTCAAAATAGTTTAACTCACCAAAACTATAGGAAACAGTAATTCCATTTATTCCATTATCAACAACAGTTCGCAATGGAGCATTATCAGATTGTGAAACTGTGATTTGAGAGCTAAGATTTCTGTTATTCTGAGAAAATCCAATTGTAGTAAATACTAATATTCCTATT
>JAOZKO010000106.1:4411-8590 GCA_029935325.1 Bacteroidales bacterium | reverse complement strand
TGTATATTGCTTGTGGTATTTCTGGAGCGGTACAGCATAGAGCAGGAATGGATCAATCAGCACAGATTATTTCCATAAATACTGACCCCGAAGCCCCTATTTCTAATATTGCAGATTACAATATTATTGGTAGTGTGGAAGAGGTAATTCCAAAGATGATTAAATATTATCGTCAAAATTCAAAGTAGTATTAAATTAGAATAGAAAATATAATGGCAAATTATTATACCGATAATGAAGATTTGAAATTTCACCTTTCGCATCCTATGATGAAGAAAATTGTGGAATTAAAAGAGAATAATTTCTCTGATAAGAATACTTATGATTATGCAGCCATCGACTTTGAAGATGCAATGGATAATTATGATAAAGTACTAGAGATAATTGGTGAAATTTCTGCTGACATAGTTGCTCCCAATGCTGCTGATGTAGATCATGATGGTCCTGAACTAATTGATAATCATGTTAAATATGCTGATGGAACACAGAAGAATCTTGATGCAATAATTCAATCTCAACTTTTTGGTTGGTCATTGGATCGTAAGTATGGAGGTCTGAATTTTCCGATAGTTCCTTATGTTATGTCAGGAGAGATTGTTAGTAGAGCTGATGCAGGTTTTGTTAATATATGGGGGCTGCAAGATTGTGCAGAAACCATTAATGAGTTTGCTTCAGAAGAACTGAAAGATAAATATCTACCTAGATTTAATAAAGGTGCAACAGCCGCAATGGATCTAACAGAACCAGATGCTGGCTCTGACTTGCAGGTCGTTCAACTTAAAGCCCATTTTGATAATAAAAAAGGGTGGTTATTGAATGGTGTAAAACGTTTTATCACCAATGGTGATGCAGATATTTCGCTAGTACTTGCTCGTACTGAGGAAGGTACAAACGATGCTCGTGGACTGTCCTTATTTGTTTACGATAAGGCACATGATGCAATGAAAGTGCGTAGAATTGAAAATAAATTAGGTATTAAAGGGTCGCCAACTTGCGAATTAGTATTTAAAGATGCTCCTGCCGAATTAATTGGAGATCGTAAGTTTGGTCTGATAAAATATGTAATGTCATTGATGAATTCTGCTCGATTAGGAGTAGGAGCACAGTCTGTTGGAATATCAGAAGCTGCTTATCAAGAAGCATTAAAATATGCCAAGGAACGTGAGCAGTTTGGTCGTGCAATTATTAAGTTTCCAGCAATTTATGAGATGCTTTCAAATATGAGAGCTAAGACTGATGCAATAAGAACGATGCTTTATGAAACAGCACGTTTTGTGGATTTATACAAAGTATATGAGGCTACATCAAGACTAAGAAAACTGAAGCCTGAAGAGAGAAAAGAAATGAAACATTACCAGAGATATTCTGATATGTTTACACCAATTCTTAAGCTGTTTTCTTCAGAATACTGTAATGAAATTGCATCGGACTCTTTGCAAATTCATGGCGGAACAGGATATATGAAGGATTTCGAAATTGAAAGAATTTTTAGAGATGCCCGTATTACTAATATCTATGAAGGAACAAGTCAACTGCAGGTAGTTGCTGCTATTCGAGGAATTGGTAATAGGTCTTATTTCAAGAAACTTAAGGAATACCAAATGGAAGAGGTATTGCCAGAACTAGAATATCTTAAGAAGATTTTGACTAAGATGACTTCTCATTATGCTACAATAGTTAAGAAAGTATATGCTGAGGATGATACTGAGTATGTAGAGTTTCATGCCCGTAGGTTAGTAGAAATTGCAGGATATACAATTATGGGATTCTTACTATTACTTGATGCAAATCGTAATTTAAAATATAAGAAATCTGCAGATATTTTTATACGCATGGGTAGAGCTAAAATTACTCACCATATAAGTTATATCAACAATTTTTCACCTCGTGATATTTCTGATTTTAAGATGTAATAATTAAAATGTTTATAAAAATTTTATTTCTTAACATATGTTATTTGAAAAAAATTATTCTTAGTATATATTTGCTGCTGCTTGTGAAAAGTTCAACTCAAGAGTTGAAAAATCAATCTTATTATTATGAAAGGCTCTACTCTGATAGATTTTTTTAAACAAAGGAAAGAATCTTTTTCACTTTTTGATTATTGAGGTAAGGTTGTATATATGTATTTATTTTTATCCTCTTAACAATTAATCTTCGTTTAATTGTTAAGAGGTTTTTTTTGTATGTTTGTAGCGTTAACAATATAATTATTCTATGAGCAAACTGAACCATCACATACAAATTAGAGAATTACTTGAAAAAGCTATTAAAATATCTGATGAAGACTGGAGTATCTTTTCTTCTAGATTAGTTTATTCAGAGTTTAATAAGGGAGATCTCATTACCGAAAGTGGCAATATTGAGAGTTTTATGTCTTTTATTGTAGAAGGAGCAGTACGAGTTTTCTATGAAACTAAAGATAATGAATATACTATTGAGTTTAGAACCCCCATTTCACCTGTTAGCTCTTATGCTTCTTTTATAAGTCGGATGCCATCAATGGTAAATATTGAAGCCATTACACCTTGCAAGCTATATAGGTTATTACATTCTGATATGGAATATATATATGAGAATACTGATGCTGGTGAAAAAGTAGGTCGAAAAATGATTGAAATGGCCTATGTGCAAAGGGAAATGAAGGAGATTAAGCTAAACACAGTTACTGCTGAATCTTTTTACCTTGACTTGATGAAAGATAATCCTGAGCTATTTAAAAGTATTCCTCAAAAATATCTTGCATCCTACCTTGGAATTGCCCCTGAAAGCTTAAGTAGAATAAGAAATAGTATAAGTAACGGAAAATGAAAGCCTTAGTGATTATATTGCTATTTGTTTGGTCGTTTCAGTTAAATGCCCAATCCAATTCAAAATTTGATAAGGATGTCGCTATTGAAATGATGGCATTAAATAATAGCTTTAGCTTTATTAAAATTTTCGGGTCAGATAGTAGTATTATTCCTAATGATTATACTAGAGTTTATAGAAGTGGAATAGTTGGCCTTGATAATCAATATCAAATATGGAGTAAGGATAAGGTAGCTGTTATTAGCTTTCGTGGCTCTACTTCCAATAGGGCAAGTTGGCTTGAAAATTTATTCTCAGCAATGATACCCTCAACTGGGAAAATGAAAATCAAAGGTTATGATGAGGTAAATTATAAATTTGCAAAGGATACTGCTGCTCATATTCATGCTGGTTGGTCGCTTGGCATTCTTTCTATGGTTCAGGATTTAACCTATCATATAAAGAACCTTAATCAGAATGGAGTTAAAACCATAATCTTTACTGGCCATAGTCAAGGTGGGGCATTGGCACATCTGGCAAGAGCTTATTTCGAGAATTTACCTAATGGAATATTTAAAACAAAGAATCAATATATTACCTATGCTTTTGCTAGTCCAATGCCTGGTAATAAGGTATTTGCTGACGAATATAACTCTAGGTTTGCTTCTAATTTAACGAGCTTTAATGTGGTTAATCCAAAGGATATGGTGCCATTATTACCAATGACTTTGTATAATGGAAAATTATTTGATCCCGAAGAGGTTGCTGATTTATTGCTAAATAGTAATGGAAGTATTGCAGGAATGTTTGCCATGCGCTTAGTGTCAAAATGGTTTATTAAAGACCCTGATGCTTACTATATTCAAAAGGCTGGTCACGATATTGAGGAAGAAGTAGAAGGCTTTATCGGAGAATTAGATATGCCAAAATATTGTAGAGATCAGTCCTATACTTCTTTGGAAAATAGAATGTTAATTGGTCCTTTTGAAGATGTTGTGAAGCAACTCAAAAGAGATAGCATAAATATTGATTCACTTAAAGAAATTCCTTTTTATTCTAATAATTTTGATATTCAATCTGGAGGATCAGTTCAACACAAACCATTTAATTATTATTTATACTTGCTAAAGAAGTATTATCCTGAGCAGTATGCTTTAACTAAGGAGCGGTTTAGAGTTATTGATTGAAAAGGAGGAAAGAGGAGTTTACCTTCGCTAACGCTTTGGTGGAGGAGAGGAAAAAGAGAAAAGGAGAAAGGGAGAAAAAGAAGAGAAGAGTGGAGAGAGGAAAAAGAGAAAAAGAGAAAAGAAAAGGGAGAAAAAGAGGAGTAATATATTAACACACAACACATTAACACAAAACATATAACACAAAACACACAACACATTC
>JAOZKO010000106.1:0-4311 GCA_029935325.1 Bacteroidales bacterium | reverse complement strand
ATTAACACACAACACATTAACACAAAACATATAACACAAAACACACAACACATTCATCCTCCGAAGCTTTAGCGAAGGAGGTAAACACACAACACAATATTTCTAAAAGTTCAACACAAGCAAAATATGAGATTTGACCAAAAGTTAGTTCCTGCTACTTTATTACGCCGTTACAAACGTTTTCTTACAGATATGGAAATGGAAGATGGTCGTATAGAAGTAGCTCACTGTACAAATACTGGCTCTATGAAAAGCTGCATTGAAGAAGGTGCTCCTGTTTTTCTTAGTCCTGCAAAAGACCCTAAGCGTAAAACTAAGTTTACCTGGGAAATGATAATGATAAATGGAAACTGGGTAGGAATAAATACTTCTGTACCAAATAAATTAGTCTTTGAAGCAATACTTAATCAGGAGATTAAAGGTTTGGATATGTATTCAGAGGTGAGGAGGGAAGTGAAATTTGAGGATAGCAGATTAGATATTTATGCCGCTAATGAAACCGAAAAGTGCTATATTGAGGTGAAGAATGTTACCATGAAGCTTGGTAATTCTGCTCTTTTTCCTGATGCCGTTACTTCTCGTGGACTTAAGCACCTTAATACTTTGATTAGAATAAAAGAAGCTGGTATGAGAGCTGTTATGGTTTATGTAATTCAGAGAATGGATGTTGATGAATTTGGTACAGCTGTAAATATTGATCCAAATTATGCTGATGGTCTAAAAAAGGCTATTGCAGCTGGAGTTGAGGTCTTCCCATTGCAGGCTAAAGTGAGCCCATCGAGTATTGAAATATGGCGCGTTCTTCCCTTAATTAATTTAGTAAAAACTAAAGATTGATGCTAAACAAAAACTGAAAATAAAGCTCATCAGTATCAGGTAGATATGCGCTTCTAACTCCTAGGTCTAAAGGTGCTATAGTACGTAATAAATGCATGTCAAAACGCAAGTCTAAACCAATAGAGCGATAATAAGTACGGTCCGATATAATAGTTCCATTAGCATCATTAATAGGGTAATCACTAATAGCATAATCAGCAAAAAGAGTGGTTTTAATTCGCTTTAGATACATTAATGATGAGATGCTCAAATCTGGATACATCAAGGGCATTTCATAGTTTATTTGATAGCTCTGGAGTGTATTGCTCTGAATATGGATTATTCCCCTTGGGAAAAGTACTAAGTCAGAATAAACATAAGTGTCAGCATTCTTATTTTGATAAGCAAAGTATGTTCTAATATTATGATGTTTTCCTATTCCGGGGAAATACAATCTGCCTTCAATCGCCCATATAGAACCAAAATCTAAATCTCCAAATGGAGTATGTCGATATTCAAAATTCATACTCTGGCCCCAGCGTGGATTTAAGTCTCTTAAACCTTTTATACGATACGATGAAGCATAAAATGCATATCGAACTGAAGCTATGCTTTGATTGCTAGGAAACCCCTGAGGTGTATCATCATTTGCCCCAAGATATTGATAAAACAAGCCTATCGTTGGTCTAATATAATTACTAAACTGACCTTTATTTAGCCTCAAACCTTCACTTATATCCACGCCAATACTGCTTTCGTTCCATGTATATGGAATAATTTCACCAGAATTAGAAGTATATGAACTCCTACGGTCTTGGTAACTAGAAGATAAACTAATGCGAGGGTGCCAGCCAGTATAGCTAATATCCATATAGTATCTTCCAACCGATTCATTAAGAATATATTCGTATCCCGCAGATAGTTCTAAGCTACTTAGTAGGTTTTGCGACATAATGCTAATGCCAGGATTTGCATCGGCATTATCAGCATGTACGGCAATAGGCCCCCAACTATGAGCATTTAATAGGTGAGTAAATTTAGAATACTTCTTAATTTCAAACTCTTGCTCTTTCGGTGGGTTAGACTGTATATTTCTTGCACTATCAGTTATATAACTACTATAAAGACTTGTCCTTTTTGGCGCTATATCAATTGTGGAAATTGTAGAAATGTCTAGCTGATTTATTTGGTAGCCATTAGCACTATAACTACTGAAAAGTATTTTATTCTTATAAAGACTAATATTATGAACACCAAATGGTAGGTTGCTGATTTGCTGACTTATACTATTTGATTTCTCCAATAAATAAATATTGCTAATTCCATTTTCGTCGTCAGTATAGAATATAGTATCTCCTTTACTTAATATCCAATTTCTATTATTATATGAAGCTGGTAGAATAATCCTCTCATTTAGAGTCTCAATCTGTAATTCAACTAACACATAACCATTCTGTTGAAGTTTATAAAAATAAATATATTCACCATTATCACTATAACTCAGGTTTTTAATATATTCTTTTATAGGAATTTTCTTCTTAAGGCTTCCATCTGTGGAGTTTAGTAATATTAAAGAATTACCGCCATCTTTAAGATTAGAGATGCATGCAATTTCTTTATTATTTGGACTAATAACAGGGAAAAAGTAGCTAGTACGGTGAGTTAATTGCTTACGCTTTCCGCTACGAAAATCGTAGCTCATAATAATCTGATATTTTACATGCTCCCATCGTGGATGATAGCGCCGTTCTGTCCAGTATAATATGCTATCATTTAAGCTTATATTATAGAAATAGCTATAGCCAGGAGTAAGTAGCTTCTTCTCATTTTTAGTATTAATATTGATTTTTACAAATTGAGTAATATCATCCATTCCACTTCTTAGGGCAATTAATATGCTATCATTTAACATCTTTCCAAAACGATATGAAGTAAAACTTTTATTCTCATTTTCAACTAATGTATCAAAGATAAACTCCCTATCTTCATAATACCATTCCACCTTAAGGTCTTCCATACACTTTTCGTAAAAGGCCTTCTTTCTAAGTCCGCTATGCTTAAGTATTGTATGCGAGAATGGAACAATATAATATGGGTTTCTAGCCGTAAACTCTTCAGCATTTTTCCAAATATCTTTCCCGTAATTTTTCTTGCCAAGTGTTACCAAGTGATAGCCCAAAATATAATGATCGGGGACAAAATCTCGGTATGATCCCATGCTAGCTTTATCGTAGGAGTAATTGCCTTTTTCAAGTAGTTGAGAGCGTAATGGCATATTAAAATCTGCCACTCTGCCTCTTCCTGTATTACTCAAGGCTGTTTCAATGGCTACGGCATCACCTTCTAAATACCAAAGTGGCAAATATGCACCTAAAATAACGGATGTTCCCATTTGCCCAAAAACCACTGATATTATTTTGGTAAAACCCATATTTAATTTGTCAATTTGTACCACATGACGATATTCATGCAATGCTAATTGTTCAAACCAATCCTCAGCATAGTTGTCTTGCCCTGCAAAGGAATGTGTTTCCATTCTTTTTGGGGCCCATACTACCATTGCATTAGAAGTGGAAGACTCCATATGCATTATGATATTTATTTTTGTTGTTTTGTCTGTTAAATCGCTGCCTACATTATCTGCTGCCCAAGCTAGCTTTTGAGCAAATTTCGTAGCCTTTTCAGTTGCATAATCAGGGAATACTAACCTAAATTGGTCGGTATCTATTTGTAGCCATTTTATTGAAGCTCTATCTTGACCGGTATTATAAAACTGCCCATAAGCAGGTATAATTATCAGTGATAGTACGATGATTGCAAGAGTTAGCTTTAATACTTTCATAGAAATTAATCTCTAAAGATTTTTATTCTTTTGTGTTTCTTTGAGCATGGTTTTTTGATATACAAGTGTAAGCAGGTAAACAAATATAATAGCAACCATAGCAATTATTGCATTATAATATACAGGTGCACTCAAAGCCAGACGCAATAATACGGTGGCCAATGCAAAACCTGAGTTTCTAAATAGAACTTTATAATTATAACTAAACCTAAGTGAAACTAACACCATTAAGATATCTGAAAATATTAGAATGGAGTAGAATGTAGAGAAAAATTTGAATGTAGGTGCGTGAGTAAGAAATAGATATGTGTCTTGGAAAGCAAGGAAAAGAAAAGAACCCATTAAAATAATTGAGGTCATCTTCTTAATTTGTGAAAATCGCTTCTGCTCACTTTTATCAATTGTTATATGCCTACTAACTCTAATAGAGCGAACAAAATACAAGCCAGCAAATACAAATAGAGCCGAAAAGGAATTAGAGAAGATATGTAGTATGGTTTCGTAATTATTAACCCAATCAATAGGCTCTACAAAATGGCTAAATTCTTTAAAAGCATTTCTAAGTAAAATTAGTGAGATAATTTCAAACTGTTTGTGTAAAGATTTTGCAACAGAATAGGGAAGTGTAAATATCAAACTCATTACCTCGAAAA
>JAOZKO010000105.1:877-8590 GCA_029935325.1 Bacteroidales bacterium | reverse complement strand
CGTCAATTCCTTTGAGTTTCAACCTTGCGATCGTACTCCCCAGGTGGATTACTTAATGCTTTCGCTTGGACGCTGATTGTGTATCACCAACATCGAGTAATCATCGTTTACGGCGTGGACTACCAGGGTATCTAATCCTGTTCGCTCCCCACGCTTTCGTGCATTAGCGTCAGTAACAGTCTAGTAAGCTGCCTTCGCGATCGGTGTTCTGTAGCATATCTAAGCATTTCACCGCTACATGCTACATTCCGCCTACTTCGTCTATATTCTAGCCCTACAGTATCAATGGCAGTTTCTCGGTTGAGCCGAGAGATTTCACCACTGACTTATAGGGCCGCCTGCGCACCCTTTAAACCCAATAAATCCGGATAACGCTTGGATCCTCCGTATTACCGCGGCTGCTGGCACGGAGTTAGCCGATCCTTATTCGTATGGTACCGTCAGCCGAAGACACGTCTTCGGGTTTCTTCCCATATAAAAGCAGTTTACAACCCATAGGGCTGTCTTCCTGCACGCGGCATGGCTGGGTCAGAGTTGCCTCCATTGCCCAATATTCCTCACTGCTGCCTCCCGTAGGAGTCTGGTCCGTGTCTCAGTACCAGTGTGGGGGATAATCCTCTCAGAACCCCTAAACATCGTTGCCTAGGTAAGCCGTTACCTTACCTACTAGCTAATGTTACGCATGCCCATCTTTAACCGCCGGAGCTTTAATTATTATACAAGGTTGTATTATAATATTATGTGATATTAATCCCAATTTCTCGGGGCTATCTCTCTGTTAAAGGTAGGTTGCATACGCGTTACTCACCCGTGCGCCACTCGTGTACCCAGTAAACTGGGCCTTACCGTTCGACTTGCATGTGTTAGGCCTGCCGCTAGCGTTCATCCTGAGCCAGGATCAAACTCTTCATTGTATAAAATAAATTTTAAATGTCTTGAGTATGTCCCGTCCTCTTTTTTCCTGATTTCGCTATTGAAACTTCCTTTTATTAGTTTTTGCTGCTCATTACTTTCAAAGAACTAAATTCAATCTTGGAAAATCTTGCGGTAAAAAAAAGCGGTCATCACTATGTTTTAAAGTGACTCCACTATCATTTAATTCGCAATATGTATTCCTTGATGAACTTCCCCTATTGGGGCTGCAAAGATAAATACTTTTTTAATCAAAAAAATATTTATTTTGACTTATTTTTAAAAAATGTTTTCGCCTTTCATAATCCCCGTTCTTCTCCCTCGTTAAGCGGCTGCAAATATATATACTTTTTTATTCTTGACAAGCTTTTTTTTGAAAATATTTAATATTATTTTAAATTTAATCCTAAGCTGCTGAATTAGTGATGCTATGTATCAATAAAAAATTCATATTATTTTTTAAAAATACAAATATCGTAATACTTTTATCAAATATATCGAAAAATAAATGCCTAAAAAGGCAAATAATTAGCGCCCACTTAATAATTGTTTGTTAATTTGCAGTAAATTCATTAACAAATAATGTTTAAATATATCCCATTTTACAAAAGAAACTTGAAACTTGCGCTTCCAGTTGTCTTAACACATGCTGGACAGGTAATCGTTCAACAAGTAGATACTATGATGGTAGGCTATGTTGGCACCAATGAGTTGGCTGCTTCTGCATTCGCTAATTCCATTTTCGTTATCGGAATGGTCATTGTTATGGGCTTTACCTTTGGCCTCACCCCTATTGTTGGACATTCCATAGCACAGAATGACAAGAAATATATAAGTAAGCTGTTGGCTAATGCTTATGTTATAAATACTGGCTTTGCTATAATAATTTCTGCTTTGCTTTACTTTATCAGCTTTCAGTTTCAATATATGGGACAAGACAAAATTATAGAATCTATTTCCAAGCCTTACTTTTATACTATTGTTCTTTCAATAGTACCACTAATCATCTTTATGACTAATAAACAATTTGCAGAAGGTATTGGTGATACTAAAAATGCTATGTATGTAACTATATCCTCTAATGTTCTTAATATTATTCTAAACTATATTTTTATATTTGGCAAATTTGGCGCTCCCGAATTAGGCCTTTTAGGTGCTGGTGTAGCAACACTAATATCTAGAGTTTATATGGCAATTATTTTTATAATTATCTTCAAGTATAACTCAAAGCTAAAAACCTATTATATGCAAATAAAGTTGTCCTATATTAATAAGGTGTTAATTCGCAAATTATTTTCTCTAGGAATACCTATTTCAATGCAGATGCTTTTGGAAGTATTAGCCTTTGGATTAAGTGCTATTATGGCTGGTTGGTTAGGCATAATTCCTCTGGCAGCCCATCAAATAGCTATAGGTTTAGCAAGCATTACATTTATGATAGTTGCTGGCATTGGATCCGCCACAACAATAAGAGTAGCACATCAATATAGCGAAAATGATCTTTACGGACTAAAAATGGCGGCAAATGCTTCAGTGCATATTGTTCTAGCATTTATGGGATTATCAGCATTACTATTCGTGGTTTTTAGAAACTACTTACCTATGGTGTACACAAATGATATGGATGTAATAGTCATCGCATCGCAGTTAATAATAATCGCTGCTATATTTCAACTATTTGACGGTTTGCAAATTGTTATGATTAGCATACTTCGTGGACTTGGTGATGTGAATCACGCAATGATTTATGCATTTATTGCATATATTCTTATAAATCTACCTTTAGGCTATTTCCTAGGTTTTACTTTAGGCTATGGATTATTAGGAATCTGGGCAGCCTTTATTATTGGTTTGGGGTCTGCTTCCATTATGTTTTATAGGAGGTATAGAATTATATATGCTCGATTAAAAAGATCATCAGAGAAAAAACCAATTATTGAATAAACATTCTCATAAACTCCAAAATATTTGTTTAATTTGCATTAAATAATAAACATATGACAAAGCAAAAACATAAAGCCGGATTTGTAAATATACTCGGTGCCCCAAATGTAGGAAAATCAACACTAATGAACGCAGTAATTGGTGAGAATTTGAGTATCATAACATCAAAAGTTCAAACTACTCGCCATCGAATAATGGGCTTTCTTAATGGAGAAGATTTTCAAGTGGTATTTTCAGATACGCCAGGGATTATAAAAGATCCTAGTTATAAGCTACATGAGGCAATGATGGGTTTTGTGGACTCTGCTATGGAGGATGCTGATATATTTTTATACGTTAGTGAGGTTGGCTCCAGAAACCTTAATGATGATATTATTGAACGCATGAAAAAATCTTCTGCTAAAATAATTATTGTACTTAACAAAATAGACCTATCAAATCAGGAGGATGTAGAAAAGAAAATAATCTTTTGGCAAGAGCTATTACCTGAAGCAAAGGTTATACCTGTTTCTGCTTTACATAAATTCAATATTGAAGCTTTACTGCAAGCAATATTAGATGTATTACCTGAAAGTCCAGAGTACTATCCTAAAGATGAGCTTACTGACAAAACTATGCGTTTCTTTATTAGTGAATTGGTTAGGGAACAAATATTACTACAGTATAAAAAAGAAATTCCTTATTCAACTGAAATTGTGGTAGAAGAATATAAAGAAACTCCACATAGGATTGATATCAGAGCTTATATTTATGTCATTAGAGAAACCCAAAAGATGATTATCATTGGCAAGGGTGGGCAAGCAATCAAAAGGCTGGGTACTGAAGCTCGTAAGCAAATAGAAGAATTTACAGGCAAACATATCTTTTTAGATTTAACTGTAAAAGTAAGTAAGGATTGGCGAGAGAATGAAAAGCAATTGAAAAAGTTTGGTTATTCAAATATGTAAAAAAATGAGGATAATTAGTATTATTATATTTCAGTTCATTATTTTATCGCTTATTGGACAAAAGACTGAGCGTTTTAATGGAGAATTCTATAACGGAATTAAAATTAAAGGCGAGGCGAACTATTCATATTATACCGATGATAAGAACAGTCAAATAAAGCATGGGTCTTTTAGGTATTCTGCAAGAGAAAAAACTGATAATTGGAGGTATAGCCATTCTATATCTGGAAATTACATTAATGGTTTAAAAGACGGTATATGGTCCTATAATCTTGCCTCTAAAGATTATGAGAAAAATAAAGATGGGTATTTTTTCGTAATTGATGTTCAACTTATTGCAACTTATTCTTTGGGATATCCTAATGGAGAATGGCAATATACTTGCAAAATTAGCAAACATAAAAAAGAGAATAAACAAGGTAGGCTCCGAAATACTCAGAGTGTAATAACAGAAGATATTTTTATAAAACTCAATTGGAAAAAAGGAGTCCTAATTGATTCTCTGATTATTAATGACTTATTGAATAAAAATATCACTGCTAGTATGAATGGCAAAGGACTATTGATTGGTGATTTTATTGCTGTATCAGGCTCGGAGACAACATCATGGCTTTACAATGAAGGTATTCTTAAAAATAACACTATAGATACTATTACTATTAAGAATAACGAATTTACAGCATATCAGAACTTAAAAAATGCCGATAAGCAATGCAGAAAGAAAAAGCAGAGTTTGTTTAGTCAGGATAAATGCCAAATTGAAAGTTATCTTAATAAGCATATTTTTAATCATGATTATTTTTTATACCGCTTTATTGATGGAGATAAAATTCTTAAATACAAGAATAAATTTGGAGATTTTGATGTCAGGTATAAGGGGCTTTATTATTATCGACTTATTCCAAT
The DNA here is from genome assembly GCA_029935325.1 of Bacteroidales bacterium. Taxonomy (GTDB): domain Bacteria; phylum Bacteroidota; class Bacteroidia; order Bacteroidales; family UBA1556; genus UBA6267. Next base: position 3,881 of record JAOZKO010000105.1, on the reverse strand, counting down.
ACTTAATGAAAAGGAAATAAAAATCATTAAAGACATTCAGACAAAACACGAAAAAGTAAAACAAGCGGAATGGCGAGTTAATAGAGATATCTTAAAAAACCCCAATAGTGAAAAGTTTAAAGATGACAAGCTTAGAATCGTGGAAGCATTAAAAATTTACAAAAGATTAGAATGCCATATAAGCTATTACAAATTATATTTGAGTCTAGAAACTCTGCTTAAAGACGGCCAATATAGATGCTCTAATTTATCAAACCCTGAGGATATAAAAACAAAATTAGACTATCTGAATGCAATAAATGAGACATCAATTAAGCAATTTCAGATACTACAAATTAACCAACAGTTATAAGTTATGACAGCTAAAATCGAAGAGAATGATATTTTGGGAAATGGATTTTTAAAACTTGATTTGCCTCTAGCTGATGATAATGATGGCAAGCAACACGCAACATTGGTTTATCGAAAATTAGAAAAATCTCAATCCAAAGCTATTCTTTACGTTCATGGTTTTATCGACTATTTCTTTCAAACCGAAATGGCAGATATTTTTAATCAATGGGGCTATGATTTTTATGCATTAGACTTAAGAAAATATGGTAGAAGCTTAATGGACCATCAACATCCTAATTTCGTTTCTAATATTCATTATTATTTTGATGAGATTAACCAAAGCATTGATATTATTAAGTCAAACGGAAATGCAAGCATATTGTTAATGGGGCATAGTACAGGGGGTTTAATAACTTCTATCTACGCGCATCATCACAATAATATTGACGGTCTAATTCTTAATAGTCCTTTTTTCGATTTAAATATTCCTCCAGCCTTAAAAACCATTACTCCTATCGTAACAGGAATTGGAAAATATTTTCCTTATCTGAGTTCTGACAATCTCACTCAACATTACCCAGAAAGCCTGCATAAAGACTATAAAGGTGAATGGGATTTTAATGAAAAATGGAAGCCTATAACTAATTTTCCTACATATTTTGGATGGTTACGAGCAATTACAAAGGCACAAAAAGAGCTACAAAGTGGACTTAATATAAAATGTCCAGTTTTAGTGATGTATTCTGACAAATCATATAAAGGAAAAAACTGGAATGAAATAATTAGAATATCGGATGCAGTATTAGACGTAGAACATATCCAGAAATATGCTGATGGCATCGGCAAAAACATCAGTAAAATAGAGATTAAAGATGGCATCCACGATTTGGTTCTATCCAAAAAAGAGGTAAGAGAATCTGTATATTATAAAATAAAAGAATGGCTAGGAGAGCAGAAATTATAGTTCAATTCTTATAATCTATCATCTTTAAAAATAATAAATTACCTTTGAACAATAATTACATCAAGTAAAACCATATTTTAATTTGAGGGCAAACACACTATACTATTTCTTTATTTTTTTGGTACTTATGCTGTTAGCTGGCAACAATAGTCATGCTCAGCAGATTACTAAAATAACTGGTATTGTCACAGATTCCACCAATGGCGAGCCCATTCCGTTTGTAAATATTCAACTTTTAGGAACAAATATTGGTGCATCAACAGGCTTTGATGGTAAATATATTATTGAAACAAAAGCAATAAGCGACTCCATTGTTATTAGCTATGTAGGATATAAAAAACAGAAACGTAGAATTAAAATAGGTTCATTTCAGAATCTGGACATTCAGCTATCATCTTCAAATACAACACTCTCGGCTGTCACAATTCTACCGGGAGAAAATCCTGCACATATACTACTGCGAAAAGTCATTGCTAATAAGAAAACAAATAGTAGCTATATATTAGATACTTATGAATATGAAATCTACAATAAGATTCAGATTGATGCCAATAACATAACTGATGATTTCAAAAAAAAGCGCTCTATGCGTCATTTTCAATTTATTTTTGACAATGTTGATACCTCAACTATAAATGGGAAATCATACTTACCTTTACTTATTTCGGAAACTGTATCCAAGCGGCACTATAGAAGAAAGCCAGAGGCTAATCACGAAACCATTATTGCTTCTCGTGCCTCTGGGGTTAACAATTCTAGCGTATCGCAGTTTCTAGGAAATATGTATCAAAGCATTAATATTTACGATAATTATATGAGGATATTCAATAAAAATTTCGTAAGTCCTATTGCTGATTTTGGCTTAAGATCATATAGGTATTATTTAACCGACAGCGCAACAATAGATGGACATTGGTGTTATAAAATTATGTTTAAGCCTAAGCGAAAACAAGAAGCCACATTTACTGGAGAAATTTGGATTGCAGATACCACTTTTGCTATTAAGGAAGTGGATATGAAGATACAAAAAGTGAATTTAAACTTTGTAAATGCCATGTCAATAACGCAAATATTTGAACTTATTGATGGCGAATACTGGATGGTTTCAAAAGAAAAGTTTACCGTAGATTTCAATATTGTTGAAGACACCAAAAGAATAACTGGTTTTTATGGCCATAAAACAACCATTTACAACAACATTATAATAAATAAGCCCCGAGCCGATCATTATTATAAAAAGAATGTTGAGGTTTCTGTTGAAGAAGCTGCATGGGACAAATCAGAGGAATACTGGGATAGCACACGTTTTGAGGAGCTAAATGAAGAAGAGTTGAAGATTTATGAGATGGTTGATACTGTTGTTAATATGCCAGCATTTAAAAACCTCTACGATATGGTAGCAATGTTTGCAACTGGATATTATTCAACAAAATATTTTGATGTTGGGCCATATTTTACAATGTATAGTTTTAATGCTGTGGAAGGGCATCGATTTAGACTTGGAGGTAGAACTAGCAATAAATGGAATGACAAATTCAGGCTTTATGGTCACCTAGCCTACGGGACTAAAGACTTTAAATTTAAGTATGCTTTAGGGGCTGTTTTCATTCTTAATAAGAACCCTAGGCGCGCCCTAGACCTGAGCTATAAAAATGATATGGAGCAACTTGGCGAAAGTGTTAGAGCTTTAAAGCAGGACAATATCCG
>JAOZKO010000105.1:0-867 GCA_029935325.1 Bacteroidales bacterium | reverse complement strand
CTTTCTAGTGTTTTTCGCAGTTCGCCTAATAATACCCTAACCATGGTTGAGCAGTACAAAGCTGCTTTTGAGTATGAATACTTCAATGGCCTTAGCAATACATTAACCTTCAATAGAAGACAAGTATTTCCGCTACAGGATAGCAAATTCGAAATATACGAAAACGGACCAGATGCAGCTCCAGTTACATATAATAGTATAATAACCAGTGAGATTGAACTCAAAACACATTTTGCTTATCGAGAGGTATTTCTAGTAGATAAATTTAATCGTACAAGTTTTGGAACAAAGTATCCCACTGTTAATATTTGGTATGCATATGGTATTCCTGATTTTTTATTATCACAATTCGAATATCATAAAGTTCAAATTGCAATAAGGCAAGGATTCAATGTTGGTGTACTTGGTCGCTCCAATTATATTATTTCATGGGGAAAAATATGGGGAGAACTCCCCTATCCTCTTTTGGAGGTTCACCCAGGAAATGAGACATATAGTTATGACGATTTTGCTTATAACAGAATGAATTATTATGAGTTTATTAGCGATGAATATTTTATGGCTAATTATTCACATAATTTCCAAGGCCTACTTTTTAATCATATTCCTTTATTTAGGAGGCTAAAATGGAGAGAGGTTGTATATGGTAAAGTACTTTTGGGGTCTTTAAATGAAAAAAACCTACAATACTCTACCTTTCCTTCCAATACTTCTTTACTTACAGAACCATATTATGAGGCAGGTGTTGGCATTGAAAACATCTTCAAATTCCTAAGAGTAGATGCATCTTGGCGATTATCGTACCTCAATAAACCTAATGTTAAACGCTTTGGCATAATGGTTTCCATGCGCTTTGATTTTTAACCT
>JAOZKO010000401.1 GCA_029935325.1 Bacteroidales bacterium | reverse complement strand
TTCTTCCTTTTTTGAGTGCAATATTGGCATTCATGTATTTACTAGTTATTATATTTAGTTTAATAAGGATATTGCTTAACACCCATTCCACAGCAAAAACATTAGCTTATATATTGCTTGTAATAGCCTTGCCTTTTGTTGGTATAATAATCTACTTCTCTTTTGGAATCAACTATCGACATATAAAAACACATCATAAAGGAATTACTTCCTATAAAGAATTTAGCAGTAGTTATAAAAGTAATATAATTGACCAAACACAAAAATTATTAAAAAGCCATGCCAATATTTTATTGCAATATTCTGAATTGGTCAAATTTATTTACAATCTAGGGGATGAGAATCTAAGTGAAAACAAGTATGATCTGTTGATAAATGGAGAAGAGAAATTCCCAGAAGTACTCAAAACTTTGAATTCAGCCAAGCATTTCATTCATATGGAATATTATTCTTGGGAGAATGATGTGCGGGGCAATCAAATAAAGGAAATTTTATTAAGGAAAAGTAAGCAAGGCCTTAAAATAAGAATCATGTACGATGATTACACCAGTCGGAAAATAAAAGGCAATATAGTTAAAGAGTTAATAGAGGGTGGTGTAGAGATCTTCCCTGTAATAAAAGTAAAATTGGTTCAATTTGCTAGTAGAGTGAACCATCGTGATCATCGTAAAGTGATTATTGTTGATGGGCTAATTGCATTTATTGGAGGAATTAATATATCTGACAGGTATGATAATTCGATAGATACTGGTTTATACTGGCGAGATACACATGTAAAAATTACTGGAGCTACTGTACTTAATTTGCAGAAGCATTTTATTATAAATTGGAATTCTTGTCAAACCCATAAATTGACTTATACTAAAGAACTCTTTCCTGCAGCAATAAAGCAGACAGAAAAAAATAGTATGGAATTGGCTCAGGTAGTTGCAGGTGGTCCGGTTTATCCTATGTCGAATATCATGCTTACCTATTTCAGAATTTTTACTTTAGCAAAAGAAAAACTATATATCACCAATCCATATTTCATACCCAACGATAGTATTTTAAATGCGTTGAAACAAGCGGCTATTAGTGGAGTAGATGTTCGATTGATGATACCTGAGAAATCAGATTCTGCAATTGTAGGCGCAGCTTCAAAATTTTATTTTAGAGAATTATTGCAAGCTGGCGTGAAAATATTTATGTATAAAAAAGGATTTGTACATGCTAAAACAGTGGTTGTTGACTCAAGTGTAAGTGTAGTGGGTACTGCAAATATGGATATCCGTAGTTTTGATTTGAATTTTGAGATTATGTCTGTTATTTATGGTCCTGATTTTGCAAAACAATTAGAAGGAGTATACTTAAATGATCTTTCTGAATGCAATGAATTAATATATGAAGAATGGATAGAACAAGGGGTTTTGAAACAGTTAACATATTCTGGAGCAAGGCTTATTTCAAGTTTTTTATAAATCAATTTGATGTATATTTGGTATCATATTTTGTTTCTTAACATGTTGATAAAATGTCAGAAAGGAAAAATAGACATAAAAAAATAACAACTTAAAGATAAATAATGAAAAACAACACTAAAAAAAACACCAAATATTATTCTAGAACTGGTATCACTATCATTTTATTAATGTTAGTTACTACAGTTTCTGCCCAGAGTGAGAATGCTGGAGATACATCATTACCCATATGGGCTCAAGCCGGACTTTGGGGTATGTTTGCAGGTGGAGCATCTTTATTAGGAGCCATCATTGGCTATGTAGTAAACCTTCCAAAAAAAACAATTGCAGCTATCATGGCTTTTGGTAGTGGAGTGTTAATATCAGCTTTAAGCTTTGAACTTATGGAAGAAGCGTTTAATCAAGCAGGACTCCTGCCAACTACTCTCGGCTTTTTTGCAGGAGGTCTTACTTATAGCGGGATAAATGGTTTGCTTAGCCGAGCTGGAGCTAAACATAGAAAACGATCTCATGGACAACCCTCTGAAGGAGAGAAAAAAGGAAGCGGAACCGCCATTGCTGTTGGTGCTCTTCTTGATGGAATACCAGAGTCTATGGCAATTGGATTGACTATGCTTGGGGGTGGTATGGTAAGTATGGCTACAGTACTAGCCATCTTTATTTCTAATATTCCTGAAGGTTTATCAAGCTCGGCCGGAATGAAAAGTGCTGGACGCTCCACTAAATATATATTTGGCGTTTGGCTCTCTATTGCAATACTAGCTGGATTATCTTCATTGATTGGTTATACCGTATATATAGATTTATCTATTCAAGCCCGTGCTGCAACAACAGCAATTGCTGCAGGTGCTATTCTTTCTATGCTAGTCGAAACCATGATTCCTGAAGCATATGAAGGAACACGTAATTATGCCGGATTGATAACCAGTGCTGGTTTTGTTTGTGCATTCGCATTATCTATGTTGGGGAGTTAGTTATTTAGGTCTAATTTTTCGCAATAGATTATTTCAAGTCTGAAGGTTAGTTCGACACAACTTAAAAGTCGCGGCAATTCTTATATCACTTTGCGTAAGCGTGTTATTTCTCTTTCTTTACATAAGTTTCTGTACTGCTAAATTTTACTCTCAAGCTAATA
>JAOZKO010000400.1 GCA_029935325.1 Bacteroidales bacterium | reverse complement strand
CGCAGCCGCCATTATCCACAATGGTACAGCTATAAGTGCCGCTGCTATTTACGGTGGTGGTATTACTTGAACTGCCTGTATTCCAGTTATAATTTGCGAAACCTGAGGGTGTATTTAGTTGCATATTATCTCCTTCGCAGGCAATAGTGCCTGGAGTTATGGAAAAAGATGGGCCATCACTGATTATGATTGTTTTTTCATTACTATAGACAGTTCCTCCAGATACTGTTACATCAAGATGAACTACATAGGTCCCAGAAGAAGAATAAGTATTAATTGGGGTTTGAATAGTAGACGTATTTCCATCCCCAAAATCCCAAAATACTGATTGTATATTTGATGTATTAGTTATTGTAAATTGAGTTGGGATACCTACACAAGTGTTGTCAAATGAAAAATCAGATGGATTAAGATAAGATTGTATGAAAGTTGGTAGGCCTAACCTTCCTACTTTTCCATTCAGAGAAACACCATTATGAACAAAATTACAAGTAGTTCCAAGCTCATTTGGATTGTTTATAACACCTAAAAATGAATGGAAATCCAGAGATACATATATTTTTTGATCAGGACCTAACTGAAGTGCACCTAAATCTGATGTTGATGTTCCAATAGAAACGGCCGAGTTAATTATGTCATCATTACTTCCTGCATTTAAATTGATCTGGAAAATTTCCGGTTGATTATCAATAATTCCAAGGTATAGTTTAGATTCATCTGGAGAAAATTCTAAGCCATAAGCAAGTGGATATCCATAAAATGTTATCGGATTTGTTACTATTCCAGTTTCTCTATTAAAATCAAACATTTCAAATAGGTTAGCTGTACTTTGCATTGCACAAGCAATATAATTGCCCATTGGTGATGCTTTTAAATAACCTACATAATTAGATGCTGGATTATTATGTACTGTTCCAATATTACTTACGATTGGTGTTGAGTTTACACCTGCTGAAGATATTAAAAAAGAGCAAAAAGCATTAGAATTTCTTTCATGAATAATAACCCAGAAATCTTCACCATTAATATGCCCCACAGCAGTAACTTTTTCAGCAACAGGAAAATGCAAGGGTATATTTTTACTCACAACTCGTCCTAACCCATTATTTTGACTAATGTCTACAACAGAGTAATAAATTATGCCACCATCTGAACTGTAAATAGATGATACAGTAAATAAATAGTATAAAATATCGCTTCCAGGTTTTGGAACGATTACTGCAGATTGGGTTGATGAATAGTCTCCAGCAAGGCCTGTTCCATTATCCATTATTTGATGCGCACTATTCCAAACAATTGTTCCTTCAGAATAGAATAATATATTTCCATTTTCATCAGAAATAGTAGCGCATCCTTCACGTGTTGATAATGCACCATCAGTGATAGCAATAGGAATTCCAGTATTAAAATCAACACCAGCATTATTTCCGAAATACCAAATATTGGCTTCGTTTTGAGCAATACTTTGAGTTGGATTAAAAATTATCAAAAATAATAGTGATAGGATAAGTTTGTATTTGATAGAAGTGCAAACTATATTTAACTTTAAAATAATGCGGATAATTGTGTTTTTTAACGGAGATAGCAATATGTTGTTTTTTAAATCCACAATAGATAATGATAGATGAATAATGCTGTTTTGAGAGTTATATAGCAAAAATAGGAAAATTTAATACACTAATGAGTTGATTGCATATTTTCTTTTTAATTATTGTAGTTTGTATTCGTTTTAATTATAGAAGGATTCTTATTTAATCAAATAATTAAAACCATCATTCATCCTTCATTCTGCTAGAACGAACTTGATAACTAGCGGACGGGTTAGAGTGAGTGGGAGAAAATAGCTTATTTCATTTTGAGATACAAACCAATATTGCGTAAAAAAATATTAATAGATTTACTTTTTTATATACTCGCTTATTAAATGCTTTTTAGTAGGATGCACAAAAAAGCAATCTCTTATTCCGTCATCTTTCTCCCGCATAATACTTTTAGCTTGGTATAACTTGCCATTAATTGGTTGGTAAAATTGATAGCCTAATGATGAGAATAACTGCTCTAGCTTAACTTCAATTCTATTAAATAAAGTCTCACATATTACTATTGGCTTTTGTTGGTCGAGCATCTCTTTGGCTTTAGAAAGGATATCATATTCAGTACCTTCAGTGTCAATTTTTATTAAGTCAATTTGATGATCGTTTTGTTGATAGGAATACTCCATCAGTGAAACTGCATTTACTTGGTTAATTACAAAATCTCTTTCACCTTTTTTAGACCCAGTGTTTCCTTCACCTGATAGGTTATATTTCAAATAAGAATATTTAGGGTTGTTTACCTCATAAAAGTCAAGTACTCCACTTTTATCTGAAATAGCAATGGTTTCTATTTGAATATTAGAAAATTCATTTTCCTCTATGTTTTTTTTTAGATAGTGAGAGCAACCAATAGCTGGTTCGAATGCTTTTATTCTCATTGATGGATTCTGACTAGCAGCAATTAAGGAGTAATAACCAATATTGGATCCAATATCGTAAAACAAGGTTATTTTTTTTATTAGGTCAATAAAAATTGATGAATATTCAAAGTTGTTTATTA
>JAOZKO010000104.1 GCA_029935325.1 Bacteroidales bacterium | reverse complement strand
GTAAATGTTTGTTTTCAGCACAAGCATAACAGCCTGCCCCGAAATATCGGGGAAGTACAGAGTGAAGCGAAATCATGAACACAATAAGAATAAACACGATGTGAATAAATTGGCGTTTTCTGGCAAGCACTATTTAATAATCATTTCAACCTCATCACTTGATGGATCATTTAGTTCTATGTCTTTTAGCTTTTTATTCCATTCATCATTTAGCTCGTCCTTAAACTCATCCCTTATCATTTGTAACATGTCTTGAGCTTCCATTGGTCTGTCATTCTTTATCAATAATTGAATTTTAATATAACTAAGCTCAATTGTATTCCCTCTATTAATAGCATCTTCAATCCAGTTTAATCCTTCATTAAATATTTCAGTATTATCATTCATCTCAACTATATCAGAACAATAGTCTCCTATTTCAACAGGACTAATTATAGCTAAATGATAAGTCATGTATTTCTGCATAGTAGGGAAATACTGTGTTTTATCATCAGAAACAAATTTGTAATAATCTAAATAAACTTTTGAGCTGATTGCCTCTTTATCATTTATATTAAGGAACTCCAAAATAGATTGAAGAGTATCTTGAATAGGAGTCTTAAAATCGTTATCTGATAAAGATAATATGTGAGTAGAAATAACAGATTCAACCTTTAAAAATAGATCATCATGGGTGTAGTTTTCACTATTTAAGCTAGAATAGTTTTTAGCAAGAAAAATAAACTCCGGACTGTATAAATTATTAGAATATTTAACAATAGCATCTACAGTAATAGGTTCTTGTAATTGGTTAATTTCAACATTACTAAAATATGTATTTATTTGATCAGAATAATCCTCACCTGCTTGATAAAGCACATTGCAATACTCTAAACGTAGTTGATTATTTTTTTCAAAAGGGGAAGGAGTTTGTTTTTCCATTTCCTTAAAATAAAACAAAGTATTAGTTCTATTAATAATATTTTCGCCCATAAGCATGCCATTATAACTCCCGTCAATTCCGACTACTTTATGTAATATTTGTTTTTTGGAACTATAAAAAACAATACTTGGGTAAGCAGTAATATTAAATTGTTTCAGTAGTTTTTTTCCTTCAGAACTTTGTAAATTGGGTTTATAACAATGAAAGCTTTTATTGTAATATTCAGCTAGTTTTTTTTGACTAAAAAATTCAATTTCAAAATCATCACAAACCTTATTGTTTTTAAGTCCAAAATATATCATTATAGGTTTATAATCCTTTTTTGCTGATTTAGAGATTTCCTTAAAAGATTTTTGTGAAAATTGTATTTTCTCCTGTGCTGTTATTGTTTGCAAAGTAAACAATAGTACGATTATATAAATAAGCTTTGTCATAATTAAATCAATTAATAAGTTTGGTGGGCAAAAGTAAAGAAAAACTATTATCAAATAAAAGGAATATTTACCATTAAGTATTTTTAATATCAATAATCACACTAGTACCTTTGTTAATTGCAGTTTCAATATGATAATCTCCTCCAATATTTTCAACTCTATTTTTCAGGTTCTTAAGTCCAATGCCTTTTGATTTAAGCTTAGTTAGCTCCATACCAATGCCGTGGTCTTCAACCATTACACTCAATCCCTCCTGATCAGAAATTAATTGAACAAAAATATCTTCGCTTTGCGAATGTTTAATAGCATTAGTGATGAGCTCTTGAATTATTCTAAACAGCTCAATTTCTATCTCTGGAAGTATATCAAACTCAGGCCCTGCTGTAATAAATTTTACTTGTATTTTGCCTGCCGCATTAATTGCATTCTTCAGGTTTTCTACTGCTCCTATCAATCCAAAATGTGTTAAAACTCCTTTTGATAAATTATGAGATATTGTACGTACTTCCTCCACGGAATTGTCCAACAAATCAAGTGCAAAGCTAAAGCTTTCACTTTGCTCTTTATCTTGCTCAATTGTTGATTCAATACTACTAAAATGAAGCTTTACTGTTGAGAGTAAACTTCCCAATCTATCGTGCAATTCACCGGCAATTCTCCCTCTTTCTCTCTCTTGTCCTTCCATATATGAATTTATGGAGCTTACTTCATTACCCTTAATCAGATCTACTATTTTTTGCTGGCTAATTTCTTCATTCTTTTTCATCATTTCCTTGGCAGCACCTTGTCGGAATTTGAAATATCGTTGTATAGCAATAATTATAATAATTAGCAATACAGCAAGTGTACCCATGGAAATTGCAATTATTTTCTGACGCTTATTTTCAATTAATTGCTTGTCTGCTTCCAAGTTTTGAACTCTACTTTTTTGTTGTAGTTGCTCAATTTCTCTATCCTTTTTTTCAGCTTCGTACTTTTCCTTATATTCGCTAATCTTATTACTTACTTCTACTGAATTTATTGAATCTTTGTAGTTTATATATAGTTTATAATATTCTAATGACTTTTTATAATCACCTCTCTTTTGGTAAATTGCATATAAACCTAAGTATATTTCTTTTGTAGATTCACCCATTTTATTTGCTTCGGTGAAGCTTAAGGCATCTAATAAATACTTACGGGCTTTGTCATTTTTACCCATTTCAATATATGTTAAACCAATATTAGCTTTTGTTTTTGCTTGTCCAAAAGTGTACTTAATTTCATTCTGGATCTCTAGTGCTTTATTGAAAAAAACAAGAGCCGTATCATACTTCTGCAAATGCTTATAAATTATTCCTTTATTGCTGTATAAGCCAGCAATAGAAACTGAATATTCTGATACTGCCAACTTCAGAGCTAAAGTTTTGTCAAAATAATATAGAGCAGAATCATATTCCTTTTTTGATAAAAATATAGAACCAATATTGGTGTATGCATTATTTAATAGATTCCCTTTTTTCACTCCTTGGCTAAGTTCAATGCATTTTTTATACTCTAAAAAAGCCTTATCATAGTCTTTATTATAATAGTAAATTGAACCAATATTTAAATGGATATTAGCGCTTTTAGCATAACGTTTTATAGTTTCATAGTCGCGTAGGCCATCATACATATATTCTATTGCCAACTCATAATTTCCCTGTCTAAAAAGTTGCTTCCCCATTTGATCTTTTAGTGCACCCAATTTTCCTAAGCAAAACTCTTTAGAATAGCTTTCATCCTCCAACATTAACTCGTACTCACCTATTGCTTTTAAAGTATAGTGCATTGAGCTATCATAAGAATGCATTCTATTATAAATAGCACCTAAATGCTTGGTTAAAGCAGCCTTATCTTTTTGCATACCAATTCTATTTGATATCTCAATTGATTTTTTACAAAGCAATATCGCCTCATCAAAATCTTTAAATTTAGCTAACTGCATGCCTTTAAACCCATAATATAGCATTAGGTCAGTATCATTGGGGTTTAGCTTATAATAATACATGGCGGAATCAAAATATGCCATTGAAAAATCCTTATTGTCTGACATTTTTGCTATGCGAAAAAAAGCACTGGTTTTCTGATATTCTTCACCGTTTTGTATAACGTCTATTAAACTATCTTTCTTTGAGGAATATACCGAAATGCTTAATGCAAGTAGTATAGATAATATTTGATATTTCTTATTCATATAAATTGTTTTAAACAACAAAAAACAGGGCGCTAAGTTAAAAAAAATGTTCATTAGTTTGTCCAATAACATTTCTGTACGCATAGTAAAAGTGTAATTTCTTGTTACTACTCAGCATCTATATACTTATATATGCCACAGATTCACAGATAAAACTGTTCTTTGATATATTAATTTACACAGATGTAAACAAACTACGTTTGTTTTTCTGTGAAAATCATTGTTAATTATTTTCTTTAATCTGTGAATCTGTGGCAACTTCTTTATCTTTAGCATTATATTCCTGCTGAGTAGTAACAATTTCTTTGTGTTTCTCTGTGTTTCTAAGTGATTATTTATATAATAGCCTGTATCACTGTGCTAAAAGGGCTATTTCGCAGCCTAAGTTCAAAGGCATACAAAGCAAATCCTCGGACAAATTGCAATCCTTAACTGCCTGTATATATGCATAATTAAATATATATATATTTTTGCAATAGATTCCTGTATTAATTTAGTATCCATAACATACTAAAAAAGGTTATTTTTGCGTTTCCATTGAAATATATATACTTATGTTAGATCAGAATTCAGAAAACAACTCATTTAGTGCCATAAGATTGGTGCTTTTTTTATGGAATAAAAAGAAGATTTTAATAGCCATAAGCCTTGTTGCGGCTATTGCTTCCGTTATATTTTCTTCTCCATTTTTCATTCCACCAAAATACAAATCTACAGTGGTTTTATTTCCTTCTTCCACTAACTCTGTTTCTAAAGCACTATTATCAGATAATCAAGGCTATAAGCAGGACTTATTACGCTTTGGTGAAGAGGAAGATGCTGAGCAATTGCTCCAAATTCTTAACTCAAGCAAGATTCGTGATCGTATTATTCAGAAGTATAATTTGATGCAGCATTATGATATTGATGAAAATGGTGACTTTAAAAGAACCCTGCTAAACAAAGAATACGAAAGCAATATTAATTACCGTAGAACAGAGAATATGGCGGTAGAAATTACAGTTATGGATATTAATCCTGATACTGCTGCATTTATTGCCAATGATGTTGCTGCATTGCTGGATTCTGTAAAAATTAAAATGCAGAAAGAAAGAGCTTATAGAGGATATCAGATTGTAAAGACTGAATATGATAAACTCGGAATGGAAATTCAAATCAAAGAAGACTCCATGACCCGTTTAAGGGAATTTGGAATTCATGATTATGAAACCCAAGCTGAAATGATAAACCGCCAATTGGCTATTGAGATTGCTAAAAGTGCAAACAGTAGTTCTGTAAAAGCACTAAATGATAAGCTTGACGTACTTGCTAAATATGGAGGTGCTTATGTGAGCTTAAGAGATGCCCTTGAGCATGATAAGAAGTTATTCTCTGAAGTGCGCGAGAAATACGATAAGGCTAAAATCGACTATGAGGAAGAACTTCCGCAAACGTTTATTGTTGATAGGGCTTATCCTGCTGAGAAAAAATCTTATCCTGTTCGTTGGGTGATTGTTGTGGTAGCTACACTTTCTAGTTTTCTACTTACAGCATTTCTATTAGTAATAGCTGATGGAATTTCACAAGAAACTAAACAATAATTCAAGCTTCTCTGTTTGAAATCTAAGAGCAATATATTGGCCACTGCAGGCATTAGCTTGCTATATGTTATTATTAATACGTTTTTAATAGCAAATGAATTTTATTGGTTTAGTCTTTTACCAATAGCACTTCTTTTTGCTTTGGCATTTGTCTATTCATTGGACAAAATTTATATCCTTATTGCTTTCTTAACACCAATGTCAATTGACATTACCAATTTTGGTTTGCCAATAGGACTTTCTTTACCTACAGAGCCGATTCTGGCAGTATTATTATTGGTTTTTTTGCTTAAACTATTTCACGATAAGCACTTCGATAGAGCCATTTTTACACACCCTGTAAGTATTGCATTATATTTCTATTTTGCTTGGATGCTTATTACCGTATTTACTAGTTCCGAAATAGCGGTTTCTGCAAAGTGGTTTGTGGCTAGGCTTTGGTTGATTATTCCAACATACTTCTTTGGTATAATGGTTTTTAAAGAAATAAAGAATATCCCACGTTTTGTTTGGGCATTTGTTTTGGGCTTTATTCCAGTGATTTTTTTTACTATAAGTGTTCATGCTAGCTATGGATTTTCTGATCATGCTGCTCATTGGGCAATGTCACCATTCTTCAACGACCATACATCTTATGGAGCTATTTTGGCAATGTTTATTCCAGTGGTTTTTGGCTTTACTTTTTATAAAGATAAATATTCACGAAATATTCGGATTTTTTCATTTATTGCCTTAGCTATTCTAATTATTGCAATTTATTTTTCAATTAGTCGAGCAGCCTGGGCAAGTATATTGGGATCCGTAGGAATTTATATGATGATAAAATTCAAAATTCGATTATCATGGGTGCTTTCTATTGCTATGATTTTTGCTTTTGTTATTTTCAGTTTCAAAGGTCAAATTCTTATGAAAATGGAAAAGAATAAGCAAGATTCCAGTGACGACTTTGTAGAACACGTTCAAAGTATGTCTAATATTGCAACAGATGCTTCAAATTTGGAGAGAATTAATAGATGGAATTCAGCCGTAAGTTTATTTATTGAGAGACCAGTTTTTGGCTGGGGACCAGGTACATACCAGTTTGTATATGCTCCATACCAAAGTGTTGCAGATAAAACCATAATAAGTACAAATGTTGGTAATAAAGGCACTGCACATAGTGAGTATTTACTAATTCTTTCGGAGCAAGGAATTATGGGCTTATTAAGCCTTTTGGCAATTTTTATATCAATAGTAATTACCGCTTTGCGAATTTATAAGGAATCTCCAAGCCAAACGAAAAGAAAATATACTATACTGCTTTTCCTAGGTTTAATTACCTATATGGCTCATGCTGTTTTCAATAATTTTCTGGATACCGATAAAGCTGCTGTTCCATTTTGGGCGTTTACAGCCGCCATAGTTGCTATGGATATTTACCGACCAAAAGAATCAATCAAGAGCTAATAGTACTTGCAACTGCCACCTTCTTCCCCAATTCATTGTTTGATTATAAATATTATTATTATTATCAAACAGATTAAAGACACTTACATTAATACCTAATGATAAATTTATAAATTTTCCCGATCCCATTTGCCATCGCATTGTGGGGCCGGTACCTAATAATAATTCTGCTCTATGCATTTCATAAATCCTTCTGTCTCTGTCCTCGGATCTGCTAATATCAAAACTACCCTTTATCCCCATTCCCCAAGATCCTCCCTTACGAATATCTTTAAAAGCATATTGATACCATAGCGGAATTTCAAGTGTTGAATGATTGAAAGTATAATTCGTTTGGCCATTATAGTCATAATTAAGATTCAGCTTCGACACAGAAACATAAACACCACTTTTAAACCACCATTTGTCACTTAAATCCTTTTCTATAACAATACCAAAAGTATATCCTATTTGTGGAGTAGAACTAGTATAAATAATACTGTCAGAATATTGGCTGTTCTCATTTTTTGAATAAAAAAGACTTTGAATATTCGCTCCGCCAGCGAATCCAATATGAAAAGTAGAAGTTGTGTCCTTAACATAATCGTTTTTATAATAGCTACTATCTTCGTCATCATCATATTGCGAAAAAGCAATAATTGGAAAAATAAGAATACTTATAATAATCAGACTTTTTCTCATAATATAGGTCACTTCAATTAAAGATTGTAAATTTGCAAAATTAGTATTTGTAAAGTTTTTTTACAAACACTAAACACAATAATTCGTTAAGATTTTATAAAATACTGATATTTAATAAATTGCTTAAATACAAAAAAATACTGTAATATACAGATAAACAAACCTTTGCGTCTTAGCATCTTAGCGAGAAACAAAAGATTAACGAACTATTAAAACAATAACGAAAGTACAAATTTAATATTACATAAATGAAAATTGTATCATATAATGTTAACGGAATACGCGCAGCGGTAAAAAAAGGTTTTTTGGAGTGGCTGGAGCAAAGTCAACCCGATGTGGTTTGCATACAAGAAACCAAAGCTCAACCCGACCAAATACCTACTATGGATTTTGCCGCTTTGGGTTACGAAACTTATGCTTTCTCTGCTAAGAAAAAGGGATATAGCGGTGTTGCAATTTTAACAAAAATAACCCCCGACAAAGTAGTTTCAGGTATAGATATGCCGAAGTATGACGATGAGGGTAGGTTTATTAGAGCTGATTTTGGACCTCTTAGCATCGTTAGTGCTTATCATCCTTCAGGTTCGTCTGGCGATATTCGACAAGAGTATAAAATGCAATGGCTTGATGATTTTAATTCCTATGTAAATAAACTGAGAGAAGAAAGACCGCAGCTAGTACTTAGCGGCGATTATAATATTTGCCATGAGGCAATTGATATTCACGACCCAGTTCGCAATGCAAAGAGCTCAGGTTTTTTGCCCGAAGAACGCCAGTGGATGAGTAATTTTCTTACTCAAGGCTATGTAGATACTTTCAGGAATATAAATAAAGAACCCCATAATTATAGCTGGTGGAGTTATAGGGCAAATGCTCGTGCAAACAATAAAGGGTGGAGGATTGATTACCATATGATAACTGATAATTTATTGCCAAAACTTAAGGATGCGTATATTCAGCCAGATGCTTTTCAATCAGATCATTGTCCTATTGTTGTGGAGTTGGATTTGTAGGTTTTAAAAAAGTTCAAAGGTAAAATTTAGCAGTTTTATGAAAAATCAACTTCCTTTTTGTTTTACCCCATATCCCTAAAGGGAGTCAAAAACGAATTTGATTTTTTGATTAAATGAATAGGTGAATAGTTGCCTCCAAAGTTCAAAGTTTGGAAGTTTAATTTAGACTAATTAATAAATTCATAATATCTTATGAGCCAACAAAACAAACAATATTTTGAATCGAGAGAAACTCATAAAAAGAACACAAATAAGCATGCTTGGGTAATATGGGTAATCGTTCTCGCTATATTATTATTTCTAATATATTTGGAGGTACAATTGCAATTAATAAG
>JAOZKO010000399.1 GCA_029935325.1 Bacteroidales bacterium | reverse complement strand
CTTTAAAAATTTGGCCCTCCGGTATCCCACCAAAGTCTGGTACCTATTTCATCAGGCCCACCAAGGAACCCTGTTGCTTCAGAAACAGCATCAGCATTGTTCTCACGCTGGCTAGTAACAAATACCTGTCTTCTTAAAAAATCGTCAGCAGGAATAACACCCCAATCCGCATTGCTATCATTTTGATAATTGAAAGGTAGTTTAGGATAACCAGTTCTGCGGTGATCTACCCATGGCTCTATAGAGTTTGTATAGGCATTAATCCACTTTTGAGTTATGATTTTTTCTAGTTTAACCTCATTATCTGCAGCATCGTCCCAAGCAACGGTATTCGTAATTCTAGTCACAAAATCATTTATAGCACCAGCTGCTTTAGGGTCGTCATAATCAATTGGCAGACTAGTGTTATCAGCTAAATAAGCAGCTGCTCCGCCAGCACCCCAATCTTCAAAAGAAGCATTTACTCCAGCTTCATAATGAGATTTGGCATCTCCGGCTCCTGCCCAGTTTCTCAACGCAGCTTCTCCTAACAAAAAGTGAGTTTCAGCCGCAGTAAAAAAACGTCTATTGTCAACTGATTTAAAATCAGAACTAATGTTAGAATAGGATAATCTATCTCCTTTTGCTACCAATTCCGCTCCATTTCTAATCCCTTTATAAGGGTAATCTGGGTGATCCGGATATAATGCACCATCAGTAGCAGGATCGAAAAATTTTGAAACTCTACTATCTTTATATCCAATCAAAACAGATTCCATTGAAGCACTCATTCGAGTATCACCCCATCCAAAACTAATAGTAACTGGTGGAAAAACAGCTCCGTAAAGTGAGACCATAAAATTATCAGCATTTGTCATAATCAACCCCCCTGGATCACTTATTGCTTTTTGGCCTTGCATTCTAGCCAAATCAGGATCTACTTTTGAAATACGCATGGCCAACCTAAGGCGCATACTGTTTATCAATTTAATCCAGGCATTCATATCTCCTCCATAACTTGCATCAAAATTAGCTAACCCTGTATAATCCATGTTGGCATTAAAAACAGCTTGTATTTCATCAAGTTGAGTAAAAAAGGCATTGTAAAGATCTGGCTCAGAATCATATTTCGCTGGTTCTTCACCAAATTTAGTAAATATTACAGGTCCATGATAGGCCGTTAATCTAGACATACCTAAAATCCTTATCAGTTTTGCCCATTCTACGAATACAGGATATTCTTCTTCTGCTGCAATCTTCATTACTAAATTAGAAGGAGACATGATTTGACCGTAAATTCTATTCCAATAGGTATTCCATCTAATATAATATGTTGTGTTATTAACACCTCCAACAAACGGTGTTGGCGTACCCAAATGGCGAACCCAAGAATCATGCGATAAATTATGCTCAATTTGGTGACCAAATAAATTCTGTAACATTGGCGGATAAAATGCCCCAACGTTATTGAAATCCTGCTGTAAAGATTCATCGGTAACCTCATAAGGGTTCTGATTTATCTCCTCAAAATTTTCTGTACATGCACTTGTGTTAAACAAAAGTGCAACAATAAATATATAAATTAATTTTTTCATGTTCTATAAATTAAAATGTTAAACTTATGTTCATACCCATCGTTCTTGTGGATGGTACGTTATAATTATCAATACCTGGATTATTTCTACCAGTACCAACTGACAATTCAGGATCATAAGGTGCATCTTTATAAAAGAAGAAAAGATTATTACCAATAAAAGAAACCGATGCATTTTTAAGCCAATCTAATTTATCCACATTGATATTATAAGAAAGTGCCAGTTGTGCTAATCTAACACTTGTTCTATCATAAATATGTGCCTCATCAATACCATTTCTACCACCTACACCAATTTCACTATAATACGTAAGAGGATCTATCTGAGTCACTGCTTGCCCATTTTGTACTGCATTGATATTCTCATACCCTCTGTCTCTGGCAATAGCAGATCTTTCTGATACTCCATACCCGTCTAACAAGGCTTCCGTTTGACTTGCTGTAATACCTCCAAACTTACCATTAATTTGAAAATTAAGAGCAAATTTTTTGTAATTCATTGTATTACTCCATCCTAAAATATAGTCTGGCTCTGCATTTCCGAGTAATTCTCTAGTTGGTGATTTTCTTATTCTTCCATTAGCATCATCTAACATAATACGACCTTGATCATCTCTTAGAAATTTGAAACCATATATATCACTTGCAGAACCGCCTTCTACTAACTGAACTCGAATACCTTCGGCACCACCTTGACCTATCGATTGAACATCAGGATGTAATTCTACAATTTTATTGGTATTCTTTGAATAGTTAATAGCAGTAGACCAAGTAAAATCTTCAGTTACAATAGGCTTACCTGTAAGGGTTATTTCAACACCTTTATTAGTGATTTCACCTGCGTTAACAAAAAATGATGTGTAATCTTCCACAGGTTGATTAATTTGAATAAATTGATCCTGACTCTTTATGTCATAATAGGTAAAATCAATACCCAATCTATTATTAAAAAATCTCCAATCCAAACCAAATTCAGAAGTAGTAATAATTTCTGGTTTTGCATCTGTAAAAGGTCTAACAGTATTA
>JAOZKO010000398.1 GCA_029935325.1 Bacteroidales bacterium | reverse complement strand
ACAAGAAACACAAACGCTTCCCCCCAAAAAAGCCTCCCAACTTGTCCCGATTTTTTTTCGGGATTGCCCGCTTGAGTTTCTGGCCTCCCCACTATTCAGCGGCGAGTTCATACATTCTTTAATAGAATCTTGTTGCTTTTCAGTCAATTGATTGACAATCAATATTGTTGCAAAAGCAGGAGTTTGACCTGGTAGAGCCCACTATTTCAATTAATATTTTGGATAATAAAATTTACTAAAGTTTCTTAACTTCTAAACAATTATTTAATCCTTACTTCATACTAAGTTTAGTATTCCTGTAAATAGAAAATCCAAGACCGATAAATGTAATTAGCACACCAAACCACATTATACTGATATAAGGGAATACGGTTGATTTTACCACAAGAAATTCCAAATCAATTTTATCAACAGCTATAATAATACCTTTCTTCTTGGTACTAATATTTACAACTCTAAATCGTAGCATTTCGGATTCAATGAAAATCTCTTCCTTTTTCACATTACCATCCTTAATTCTGTAGGCAATATCAAAAGCTTTAGGATTATCAATGTCTCCAAGTTGGCGTATTCTTGCAATAATTGCCACATTATTGACATCCATATTGCCATTATTACTATCAACTCTTATGTTTTCGAGTGTAAAACTGCGAGAGCTTAGATTCAATGTATCGCCAATTTGCATCTCTTGCTCAATGATTTCTTTAAAGTGATTATTAGTTAAATCAGCATCAATATTAGCATAGGTAATATAGGTAAATACATCTTTTGAAAATGAATGATAAGTATCAGGATCATATACATTTCCCATACGTCGGTTAACATTT
Organism: Bacteroidales bacterium; assembly: GCA_029935325.1. GTDB lineage: Bacteria > Bacteroidota > Bacteroidia > Bacteroidales > UBA1556 > UBA6267. The sequence continues at coordinate 1,772 of JAOZKO010000398.1, read as the reverse complement.
ATGGAAGGCTCTACCGAGAATGCTTTGAACAATTCACCATCTTTATTCTCCTGATAGAAATCGAGACTATAAAAAAGGTGGTTATTATCTTTGCGCAGTGTATTATATTTTACCCAATAGTCATCCAATTCTTTTAGCTCATCTTTTATTAGGAGTTGATTTTCTCTATTAGAAACCTCGTCACCCAAATCGAAGCGAGAAGTATTTGTAGAAATAACCTTACTTGTAGAAAATGCTACCAATACACCCATTAAAAATATACCAATACCAAGATGCGAAAGGCTGTTGCTTAGGTTGTGTAAGCTTAATTTATTGCGAATTAAAAAATCAATAGAACTAACCACAGCTAGGTTTATGGCAAATAGAAATATCATATATGATATAGACTCAAGTTCAAATACAAATAATTCAGCAAAAAATAATATAATGGTTGCAATCATTACTATACCGAATCGCTTTAGGAATGATTTAATGTCATTTTTACCATATCTTAATACTAATGAAATAGAGGTTAGCATCATCATTAGCACTGCAAAGGGCATTTGCCAGCGATTATAATAAGCAACTACATCTTGAGGTGGAGCGATTTCAGATCCAAATATTTTGTTGATTACTGGTATTGATGTTGAAATTAAAATTTGGAATGAAGATAATATTAATATTATAGCACCCACATACATCCAAAATTCTCTAGATAAAAATTCATCTTGCTTATCCTTGGGAAATTGCTTGAAGTTTTTGAAGTATAGTAAAAGAGATATTAGTAGTGTAATTACCATAATAGCAATCATTTGTGTGCTAAGGCCATTATTTCCAAAGGCATGTGCAGAGGTTTCGCCAAGCACACCACTTCTGGTTAGGTAACTGGCGTATATTACTAATATAAATCCAAATACAACAAATATATAACTCAGTCCAAAGGAGTGATTTCGCTTTTTATTAAGTATCATCATATGCAATGCAGCAATAATAACTAATAGCGGAATTAATGAGGCATTCTCAACAGGATCCCAGGCCCAAAACCCACCAAAGGTAAGTGATTCGTATGCCCAAGCACCACCAAGAAGTATTCCTCCCCCAAGGCTAATTATGGCAAATACCATCCAAGGAAAAGCTGGTTTTAGCCATGTATGAAAATCGCTTTTCCAGAGGGAAGCAATGGCATAAGCAAAGGGAACGATTGCGGCAGCATATCCTAAAAATAACAATGGTGGATGTGTTACCATCCAAATATTTTCCAATAGAGGATTTATTCCATTACCATCAAAAATCTGAGAAAGATAATCTGGATTTTTGAAAAATTCAGCACCAATATTTACTGTATCTTCTCTCATTAACATAAATGGACTTTTTCCTAAAATAATTCCCAATGGCTTTATTCCCAAAACCATTGTAGTAAGTAAAAACTGACCAGCACCAATTACAGTCATCACTCTGTTTTCGAATCGCTTAGCCGTTAAAAGAACTATGCCTCCCAAAACTGCTTGAATCATAATCCATAGTAAGAAACTTCCCTCTTGACCAGCCCAAAATGCTGATATAATGTATTTGATTGGTAAATATGATGCGGTATGTTTCCATACATAATCATATTCGTAATACTGTTTGAAAAGAATATAAAACAGGATGGCTCCAACTACGAATAAAGATAGGAAATGGAGTCCGTATATACTTCTACCGATTTTTGTATATAAGCCATTGGATTTTAGTTCTCCTAGTAAATAGAAAACGAAGCTTATAAAAGCAGTAATTAAAGCTAGGTAAATAAAACT
>JAOZKO010000397.1 GCA_029935325.1 Bacteroidales bacterium | reverse complement strand
TCAACACTTTGCGTCTTTGCGTCTTTGCGAGAAACAAAAACTCAACGAACTATTGTAATTACAAGATAATATCAAATAACCCATCAAAAAAATATTCCCAAAAACTGCATAAATTATTCTATCTTTGACCTAATCAAAATCAGTGTTTATATGGGCAATCAAAACAAACCTTTTATTCGTATGTCATCAGAGGAAAAATTAATGCCTCAAGAAGAATTATTAATGAAAAAAGTTGGTAAACAACAATTTATTATTGGTGTTCCCAAAGAGACAGTTTTGCAAGAGAAAAGAGTTGCACTAGTTCCTTCAGCAGCAGCATTGCTTGTGGAAAATGGCCATAGAGTAATAATCGAAAGGGGAGCAGGGCAGCAAGCAAATTTCGAAGATAGACTTTATGCCGAGGGTGGCGTTGAATTAGCAGACTCTGCACAAGAGATTTTTCAGGCAGATATTGTGGTAAAGGTTGCTCCTCCTACTATAGAGGAAATTAGCATGATGAAAGATAGGCTTATTCTCATATCAGCATTACATATTGGTGCTCAAAGTAGGAATTATTATAAGGCACTTATCAATAAGCGAATTACAGCTCTCTCTTATGAGCATATCCGTAATCGTACCAATGAGCATCCGGTATTGCATTCCATTTCCGAAATTGTAGGAAATACAGCAGTACTTATTGCCGCCCAATATTTGTGCAGTCCGCAATGGGGAAGAGGCAAAATGCTCGGTGGGTTTACAGGAATAAATCCTTCTGAGGTGGTTATTTTAGGAGCAGGAACAGTTGCCGAAGCAGCTGCTAAGGCAGCAATAGGAATGGGAGCAATGGTTAAGGTTTTTGATAATTCTATCTCAAATCTACGTCGATTGCAAAGTAGTTTGCAAAGTAGAATCTTCACTTCTATAATACAACCCGATGTGCTTGCTCAAGCCCTAAGTACAGCCGATGTAGCTATCGGTGCATTATATATTCGCAACGGAAATGCCATCCAGGTTGTTAGTGCCGATATGGTTCAGAAGATGAAAAAAGGTAGTATTATTGTCGATGTAAGTATCGATCAGGGAGGTTGTTTCGAAACATCAAGAGAAACAAACCACCTGGAACCAGTTTACCAAGAGTATGAAGTAACGCATTATTGCGTGCCAAATATTTCTTCCCGAACTCCGCATACCGCATCTTACGCTTTAAGCAATTATTTTGCACCTTTCCTTCTGGAAATGGCTTCATGTGGTGGACTAAATCAAGTGCTGATTGATGACCCAGGCGTACGAAAAGGAATATATATCTATCACGGAAAACTTACATTTGGTCATGTTGCAAAACGACTAAATCTTAGTTTCCAAGATCTAAATTTAATGTTAGCAACATTTGGCTAGACAATAGAATTATCACTCATGATTTTCTAGATATTAATTATTTTATTGAATAATATTATTAATGAGCATATTAAAAAAACTAAGTAAAGCTTTATCAGATCCAAGACTCAAAGGAGTAGATGTTGATAGTGATAAGTTGGTGGAGGTTCATCGGCAAATAATGATGGAAAAGCCGATGATGAACCAAGTATTTAAAGATTTTTACAACTACTGTATTGACACTGATAATAAATACTTTAAGGGAGAAGGGCAGCGAATTGAGATAGGAGCAGGAGTTAGTTTTTTCAAGGAGCTTTATCCGGAGATTATTTCCACTGACATCAAGGAAGCAAAGAATCTAGATCGGGTTTTGGATGCACTGGATATGGATTTGGAAGATAGTTCTATCAGAGCTTTTTATGGGCTAAATTGTTTTCATCATTTCCCTCAACCGCGAGCTTTTTTCAAGGAGTTGGAGCGGACCCTAAATCCTGGCGGCGGCTGTGTGCTGATTGAGCCTTTTCATGGTCCCGTTGCTGCCAAAATGTATAAGAACCTTTTCGATACCGAGATTTTCGATACTCACCAAAAGGAATGGGAATCCGATTCAGGTTTTATGCTCGGTGCCAATCAAGCATTATCGTATATTGTTTTTGTACGCGATAGAGCAAAATTCGAGACAGAATTCCCTAATTTAGAAATAGTTGAAATAAAGGTGATGAATAATTATATGCGTTATTTAATCTCCGGAGGCTTGAATTTCAGGTCATTGCTACCATCATTTATGAGCCCTATTATTAAATTCAAAGAGTTTATTTTCCGCCCATTGAATAAAGTATTCGGCCTGCATTATGCCATCGTATTGCGTAAAAAAAGCTAGTTTAAAAAAGTAATTTCTAATATTCTATTTTATTTTTATTTGGGCGTTACCCTCGAAAAAACGAGGGTCGGGCTATCCGCTATATCTCTGGTTTTGAAAAAAAAAACCAGAGGATGCCGCTGCTATCCCTAACGCGTGCCTAAGCCTGGTGAGTCATACGATGACTCAAAGTCATCGTATGACTTCTCTTCGCATTTTTGTGTTTGCTTTTGGGCTAGCCCTAATAATGTATTTACGATTTAAGTTCACCTACGCTAAAGCTTCAGTGAATGAAAATGAGCTACGCTCAAAGTGAATATTTTAAGTACTTGTGAAATCCTCCTTGGCGAAGGAGGTGGGCATTTTTGAAAGGAGTATTCTTGAACAGT
>JAOZKO010000396.1 GCA_029935325.1 Bacteroidales bacterium | reverse complement strand
GTTCAATTGAAAAAGCTGAAACTAAGATGATGCCTGTATTTAATTTAGAAGTTCCTCTTGCACTACACGATGTTGATCCTGCAATTCTTGATCCTCGCGATACTTATTCTGACGCATCAGAATGGGATAAAAAAGCGAATGAACTTGCAGAGCTTTTCATTAAGAACTTTGCAAAATACACAGATAATGAAGAGGGAAAAGCTTTAGTAGCAGCAGGTCCTCAGTTGTAAAATGTTTTTATTTAGAAACCCAACCCAGTAAATTAGGGATTGGGTTTCTATTTGTCACTTACCTCAAAAGAACCATTTTTTTTGTCTCTAAAAAATCACCAGCCTGTATTCTGTAAAAATAAACCCCACTCGGTAAATTTGTAGTATTAAACTGTACTGAATATTTACCACTTGTTTGATGTTCATCAACAAGTTTTGAAACTACTTGTCCGAGAGTATTATAAACTACTAGATTAACATTGCCATCATTCGGTATTTGATAAGTAATTGTTGTACTCGGGTTGAGTGGATTAGGATAGTTTTGGTCTAAAGTATAATTTCTTATGAGAGGTTCCCGACACATCACTTCATCCACTGAAACCTCAACACCATTTTCATTGAATATCACTAGTCCGCCCCCTGCTGAACCGATTAGTACATTCCCATTATCCTCAACAATAATAGATGTAATCCAAGAATCGGATAATATAGTATTCCATTTTGTATAATTCGTCCAGTTAGTACCATCAAATTTGAATACACCTTCACCAGAAGTCGCTATCCAAGCATTACCAACTGAGTCAAAATCGATAGACCTAATATCATTCGTAGTTAAGCCAGAATTACTTTCATTATATATCATCCAACCAGTATTATCAAACATTGCTATTCCACTATTTGTACTTACCCAAACATTACCTTCCTGGTCAAAGTTCGTATTATTCACAGTTGTACCGGATAAATATGTAGTCCAGCTTTCTCCATCAAATTTACAAACACCTTTTGAAGTTGTTCCAATCCACCTATTTCCCTCTGCATCAATTGAAATTGAGGTTACATTATTCGATGGGATGCTTGAATTTGAAGTGTTGTATATTGTCCATTTAGAATCGTCATACATAACTAGCCCTCCATTAGAAGTGCCAGCCCATTTGTTGTTTTCTTGATCAACTGCTACCGCTTGAACTATGTTGTCAGGTAAACTAGAATTTGAAGAATTGTACGTATTCCAATTTACCTCATCAAAGTGAGTAAGCCCCTCTCTATGCCCAAACCATAATTGATTATTTCTATCAGTCGTTACTGAATATATCCTTGGACTACTATCCGTTGAATTTAATGGGTTTTGATAAGAATCCCAATTATTTCCATCTAGCTTTGATATACTTGATCTAGGAAAGTAATAACTTCCTATCCACAGATATCCATTATCAGCTAAACTCATAGACCGTATTAAATTTCCAGCAAGTCCAGAATTTGAAGGGTCGTAATTTATCCAATTAGTATCATCATATTTGAATAAACCTCCACCATATGTTCCAATCCATTTCGTATTATCTTTACCTACTAATATTGGCCAAGCTGAATTATTAGTAATAGGTGAGTTACTAGTATCAAATATTTCCCAAGCTGCATTATTAAATTTAACCAACCCTCCATCATGTGTACCAAACCATTTATTGTCTTCTGAATCAACAGTAATCCATATCACAAAATTATCCGGGAGAAGTGAATTTGTAGTATTGAAAGACTCCCAATTTACACCATCATATTTAATAGCCCCCTCTCTATATGTCCCGAACCATTTGTTATCCTCTATATCAATTGCGATAGTGTTTACTCTATTATCTGGTAAATCAGAGTTAGATGTTGTATAGTTTGTCCAATTCACACCATCAAATGTTGATACGCCATATCCGCCAATCCACAAAAGCCCATTTTTATCTATTGCTATTGACCAAACTTCAATACCACTTAATCCAGAGTTTGAAGAGTCATAATGAACTGCATAATCTCCATCAAATTTGTATAATCCACTCATTGCACCAATCCATTTGTTGTTTAATGAATCTATAACTATTGAGATGACGCTTGTATTAGGTAATCCATGATTTTCAGAATCATAAGTTATCCAGTTTTCATCATCGTATGAAGATAACCCACCACCCCAAGTACCAATCCACTTAATCCCACTTGGATCAATGGTGATAGCACGTACATAGTTGCTTTGCATGCCTGAATTAACCCTTGTAAAATGCTCCATTTCTCCAGTGTCTTTATCAATTTTGGCTAGACCACCTAATGTACCAATCCATATATACTTTCCCTCTTCAGCCAAAGCCATAATTTCACCACCGAATGTGTGGTTTACCCATTGAGAAGTTTGAGAAAGCAAAGAAGAACAAACAAAACTAATAATAATAATTATTCTTTTCATAGTAATACTCAAATCATCATTTTTGTTCGTGTCAATATTATGAGAGTAATTCAATGTAGAAATAAATTAAACAATAATCAATTAAAATTAAAAAGCTTAGGCAATCATTCCAACCATTTCAAACTCAGTAAATAAAAAGCGAGTCTTTCCGGCTCGCTTTTTTTATTTCTGTCTTATTATACGACACA
>JAOZKO010000103.1 GCA_029935325.1 Bacteroidales bacterium | reverse complement strand
GTTGGAGTAAATGCTGCAGGAGATAGTATTTGGGCTAATCCAGGTTCTGGATGCGCATTTATTCCACCACCATCTTCAGATACAATTCCTCCAGTGGTTAATAATGTAAGTTTAACCTCTGCTAATTCTATAAAAGTATTTTTTAGTGAGCCTGTTGACTCTTCTGCTGAATTGGTGATAAATTATACAGGATTAGGAGTAGTGGTAAATGCTATTAGAAACACCAATGGTGATATGGTTGTACTTACTTTAGCTACTGCTTTGGTTGATGGTGTTCCAAATACTTTAACTATTGCTAATGTAAAGGACACTGCAAATAATATTATGGTGATGCCACAAAGTTATAATCTAGTTTATAATGGAACATTATCTGATATTATATTTACCGAAATAATGTATAATGACCTATCAAATATTGATTCTTTGGAATATATAGAGATTTACAATAATGGTAATACAACTGTCAATATTGGTGGTTATATTATTGCAATGGGTGTTGATTATATTTTCCCTGGGAATACAATGTTAAATATGGGAGAATTCTTGGTTATTGCTAAAGATTCTGCTTTGGTTAACTCAGTATTTGGTATCACAGGAACTCATCAATGGACAAGCGGAGGATTGAAAAATTCAGGTGAAGATATTGGAATACAAAACACTAATGGTGATACTATAGCTTATGTGGATTATGACGATGCAAGCCCATGGCCTGTCGAGGCTGATGGAGATGGCCCATCATTACGATTCTGCGATAAATCATTAGATAATAATGATGGCACTAACTGGTCTATCTCACAGAAGTTTGTTATTGTTTTTAATGGTGATTCAATATTTGGCACTCCTGGAGGTGATTGCTATATTACTTCCATAAATACTTCAAATAATAATAAAATATCAATAAATATATACCCAAATCCAGCAAAGGATTTATTAAATATTTCTACCATTGGAGGTGTTTATATCCTAAGTATTTATAATCTTAGTGGAAGCCTTATAAAACAAATTAAACTTACTAATTCAAATAATACAATCAGTTTGAAGGATCTAAATTCAGGGATGTATTATATGCAATTTATAGATTATAAAACAGGTGATATAATTGGGAAGAAACTAATTGTTAAGTAGTGCTTGCCAGAAAGCACCAATTTATTCATATTGTGTTTATTTGCGTTGTGTTCATGATTTCGCTACGCTCTGTACTTTTTCGAAGAGTTGAAACAAGCTGTTATTCAGTGCTTGCGCCACCGCTATAGCTATAGGTGGCACGCGGTCGTAAGACTCAAACTTGACGATTTCTGACTAAACACTATAAAATAGTGAGTTTTCGGACTGACACTAAAGTACTGCCTACACGAAAATTATGTATAGTCTTCCGATATGTTGAAAATATATTTGGGAATTAGTGGTTTTTTAGAAAGTCTAATACAATTGTTTAATCGTCTTAATCGCTTACTAAGCCAGATTAAGATAATATTCTTGCGGACTTAAGGTAATACTTATCATATTTACTAAAATACCTTAAACCAAGTATTGCAATTATTGAAAAATATTTACTATTTTGCTGTCAATTAATTTAGCATTTATTTGCTGATTAGTTTTAATTGTGGAGATGGGCTTAAATTTCCCCTCAATCACTAAAACATAATTTATACAATACAGCATTTCCTATGAATGATAATAAGCGTAGAACCGTACTAATTGTTGATGACCAAAACTTATTTGTGGAGGGATTATCTCATTTGCTAAAGCGATTTGATAATTTAGATATTATTGGTACAGTTGATAATGGAAATGACGTGATTAGTTTTGTAAAGAAAAATTCACCAGATGTAATATTACTAGATTTGAATTTGCCAGGAAAAAATGGCGTCGAAATTCTTGAAGAAATTAGAGCCTTTGACAATGAAGTAATAATTTCAATTTTATCGATGTATGCAGATTATAGCTTGTCGAAAAAATGCAAAAAAATAGGAGCAAATGCTTACCTTACAAAAGATGCTGACCTTGATGAGTTGCGGAAAGTTATTTTTGAAATAGGCCCTAACGATTTTTATCATAGTAAATTAATATTTGAACAAAATAGAGTTCAAAGTATAAAGCAGGATAAGTTTAATAAGTTTGCACTAATTACCTCTAGAGAGAAAGAGATTATTAGAATGCTAGTAAAAGGACTTACATCGCCAGAGATTAGCGAAAAGCTATTTATTAGCCTTGCAACAGTTCAAACCCACCGCAAAAACATCTTTAATAAACTGAAAGTAAAAAAGGTATCAGAGTTAATTCGACTTGCATATGAGAACAATCTTTCATAAAGGTTTCCTGCTTCTACTGATTCTTTTCCTAAGTTGGCGTTTTGGAATGGCGCAAACTTGCGTATTAGTGGTTGATAGCTCATTTGAACAAGCAAGCCTTTCGAATTATGTTTCTTATACCTCTGTTAAAAGTTTTCAAGGTTTTAAAAACGCACTAGACTCAATAGAATATTCTGATTTATCAAAGCATTGCGAAAAAGAAATGTCACCAGGTTTTTCAGAGGAGGTTTTTCTGATTTCCTTCGAAATAGAGAATTTCAATAATTCAAATTATGATTATTTTCTCGAATTGAATAATCCCCATATTGATTCAATTGTGTTATTTGAATTTATAGGAAGCAATGATGTAATAGAAATAGGAGTTGCTGGAGATAGGATGTTATTTAATGAACGACCAATTGAAAATCGGAGATTTATTTTCCCCATTGCACTAAAGAAAGGTGAGGTGAAAAAGTTTTTGTTGGTGGTGAATAAAAGAAATGCCTCTGTTAGTTTTCCTACATATTTATGGAGTAAAGAGGAGTTTGAAAAGCTCGAGAAAAGAAATGGCCTTTTCTATCTGCTTTATTTTGGTGGAGTTATTTTTATCTTTCTTTTCTCAATGGTGATTGGGTTAATGATGCGTAATGTTCGAATGCTAAGTTATGGACTGTATGCAGGCAGCATGGGTTTGTACTTGTTTATTGCACTTGGTTTTGGATTTCAATATCTATACCCTAATTCTATTACTCTCAACAATACTCTACGAACACAAATTCTAGTTATTTCCCTAATGACATTTGTACTGTTTTCATCACTATTTATGAATCTTCATAAAGAATATAAAAGGCAGCATAAGGTTCTAATGATAATATTTTCCTTTTTGGTAGTATTGAGTCTTGGTAGTTTTATTTTCGAAAGTTTCTTTTTCCAACATATTATTTTCTTTTTAAACGTAATTTACATTCTCCTAGTTCTTACTCTACCAATTTTTCTTTATTCAGCCTATATCTCTTATAGAAAGAATCCTACTTTAATTATAGCCTACTTAATTGCTTTATCAGCATTATTTACAGGAGCTATTATCAATACACTTATAGAATATGGGTGGATTAATGAAGATAATATCCCATTTAATACAGTTCTTCTGGGTTCTATTGTTGAGCTATTTGTATTTTCTTTGACCTTTATTACAGAAATAAAAACCATAAATGATAAAAAGAATAGCTTATTGCAGGAGCAGGCAAAACAACAAAAGAAATTGGTAAGTGCCTATGTGCGAGGAATTGAAGAGGAGGGTGGTAGGATAAGTAAAGAACTGCATGATAATATTGGAAGTCGATTGGCGATATTAAAAAATCAGATAGATTATTTGGATATCGATCGGAAAAAAATAAAAGACCAAGTGGTAGATATTTTTAGCGATGTTCGGCAAATATCTGATGAGCTTTCTCCTTCAAAAATACAAATATTAGGTATTGTTCCATCTATAGAAGAGCTTTTCTCTCAGCTTATTGCCGGCACCGATATTAAAGTAAATTTTTATGCTGACGAAATTCCTGATTTAAATAATGATAATGCAATTCAGATATATCGTGTTATTCAAGAAATTATCCAGAATATAGTAAAGCATTCCGGAGCAACAGAAGTTGATTGCCAGATTTTGAAAGGAGAAACCAATGACGAAGGAGCACTTATTATGATTGATGATAATGGCAAGGGCTTTAATACTCACGATATAGATAAAAACATGGGCTTTGGGCTTAAGAATATGCGTTTTAGAATAGAATCAGTAGGGGGTAAAATCGAAATTTCCTCTAATGAAGGCCACGGAACACATATTATGATCTGGTGTGTTAGGGGATAAGGCTAAATCATGATTATTAGTCTCCTTAAATATGTTGAATAGCAACTATATATGCATTTGTTATTGCAGTATATTTATGATTGTTGCATTTGATATGAAAAAAAATCCTAGAACTTTCATTAATAAATTAAAAAAGTCTATTTTTGTAATCCAATCAATTAATATATTTTTCTATGTCAGGTCACAGTAAATGGTCAACGATTAAACGCAAAAAAGGAGCATTAGATGCTAAGCGTTCAAAGATGTTTTCGAAGGTTATTAAAGAAATAACTGTTGCAGTAAAAGAGGGTGGAGAGGATCCTGATTCTAATCCAAGATTAAGGTTAGCAGTAGCAAATGCCAAAGGTGTAAATATGCCTAAGGATAATGTTTCCAGAGCAATAAAAAAAGCTGGAGATAAAGGCTCTGCCAATTTTGATGAGGTAACTTACGAAGGTTATGCACCTAATGGTATTGGTATTTTTGTAGAATGTACTACTGATAATCTTCAACGTACTGTTGCAAATGTGAGGTCTTATTTTACTAAAATGGGTGGTTCGCTTGGTAAAAATGGATCATTAAGCTTTGTATTTGATAGAAAAGGAGTTTTTAGCTTTCCCCAGGGAGAATGGGATATTGAAGAGCTAGAATTAGAAATAATTGATGCTGGAGCAGAGGAAATAGAACTTGAGGAAAGTACAGTTTCAGTAACCACTGCTATGGAAGATTTTGGCAGTATGATGAAAAAACTTGAAGAACTAAATATAGAGCCAGAAAGTGCTAAGCTTGAAAGATTAGCTGTAAATACCGAAACTTTGGATGTTCAGACAGCATTGAAAGTTATGAGGTTGGTAGATATGATAGAGGATGATGATGATGTGCAGGAAGTATATCATAACCTTGAGCTTACTGATGAACTTATGGAAGCTATGGATGAATAATCCTGAAACAAACAATATAAAAAATAGCCTGCTTAGCGGGCTATTTTGCTTTATAGATTTTTGAATATAATGACTAATAGATATTGTTTTTTGTAGTTTATAAAATGCTGACCCTGAAAGGGTCAAATGATAATAGCCATGAGTGAAACTCATGGTTATTATTATTAAGGCGATGGTTTTGGCGTATATTTTTGCTTTTTCAGCAAAAATTATGACAAAACATTAATTTTTGACTTTTAGAATGATTTTAATCGGTAGAAATACAATATATAGATATCAATCCAAGCTAATTAGGGACGAAATATGAAGTATAGAGATGATTTAAAGTTTTATTCTGCCAAAGGGGAACTAATAGCAATTAAAGAATTCCCCGAAAGTATAGCTGAGGAATCAGGATTGGCATATGAGGTAATAAGAGTAAATAATTCTATTCCACTTTTTGTAAGCGAGCATCTGCAGCGATTAAATAACTCCTTGCAAATAGGTGGTTTTCCCAAATGCTCAATCAATAATATCGAAAAGCAAATAAGTAATTTGATAGAGAATAATGGCGTAGGCGAAGGGAATCTTAAGATTGTAATAAGAGTTGAGGAAGAATCAATTATACCATATTTGTATTTTATTCCTCATAGGTATCCTTCTGTATTGCAAATTGAGGATGGTGTAAAGACGATATTACAATACGATACCCGAAGCCAACCTACTGCAAAGTTCTCGGATTGGAAGATTAGAGGTGCCGCAAACAAAATAATTGATACCGAAAATGTTTATGAAACCATTTTGGTTAATGATAGGGATAGTATTACCGAAGGCAGTCGCTCCAATGTGTTTTTTGTAAAAGGAGAAAAATTATTTACAGCCCCTGATAATGCAGTTCTTCCGGGCATTACTAGAGATAAAGTTATTGCAATAGCAGAAACTAATGGAGTAAATATTGATTATAGTCTTATAAATATTGATGATCTCAATAATTATGATGCATGTTTCTTGACTGGTACTTCACCTGGAGTAATACAAATTAGGAAGGTTAATGAAGTTAATTATAAAACAAACCATCCTGTTTATATGCTATTGCAGGAGGAATATAAAAAATTGACATAGTCAGATTTCAATAAAAAGCAAAAGGAATCAAAATCTATTCGACTTTGATTCCTTCTCGTCTATTAGTTAGCCGTAGCGAGCTAATTGACGGCAAGTTACGCTTCAGCTTCCCTCGACACTTTTTAGTTCCGTAGAACTTCGGACTCTCAACCTTTGTTTGCCAATTCGTTATTAGTATTTCAATTTCTTGCGAAATCTATTTCCTAATGTTCAGCCTTGCTCCAACAGTTTTCCTGAGATTACTGTTTTCTAAATCTTTTATCAAAATTTTACAATTCTGACTTGGACTTTTGGTCTTAGTTCTAAAGAAGTCCTTGCAACTTCGTGGTGACTTTTCATCCTGCTTTGCAATCTTACGATTGCTGCATTACAGACTTTCAGACAGTGGAGTTTCCAAATCGCATCAGATGCTTCATTTTTCACTCTACTTGATGGGTGTTATTTCTGAACCGAAGCTCAGGTTTTTAACTCATCACCTTGCTTAGCGAGCCTTTTCCCTCACTTGCTGCCGCAAATATAATCAATTGAGGAGGCCTTGTCAAGGATTTTAGCATTGTTAATATTAACAATTAATTAACAGAGGTTATTAACAATTGTTGAAAAAGTCGAAGTAGAATAAAATTAGATACACTAATTATTACAGCTTTTATTAAGTAGTTTCTAAAGGATAATCAATTCAGGATAAATAGTTTCTAGATCACTCATTTGAAATTCTTCCCCTTTTAAGTATTTATTAAAAAAGCTCAATATTAATTGGCGTTGTATTTTAATACTTCGAGTATTGCCCTTTAAGAAATAGTCTAAATCAGTAAAGCTACCATGCGAAAAGCCTTTAATCGCTACTTGATAGCAATCGCTCTCGGACTCATGTATAAAGCTTAAATTTCGTAAGAAACTATTCCCTTGTTGGTTGCTAGCCACAAACATGAATGGTACTTCTAACTTGCTATAAACCATATCTCCAAATTGGAAGCCATCTAGGTTTATTCCTGTATTTATTAATGAATTGTCAATCCCTAATTGTCCACTTGTAGCACCACCTACCGAATGGCCAAAGGCGCCAATTGATTCAAAATTGAAAGCTCCTCTGAGATATTGGTCAGATATGTTGATTTCCCTGAGCTTAAGTAATGTGGATTCAGTATCCGATTTCCACAATCGAGTGCTCTCATTATGCAATGGACTAAGTGCAACTAGTTTTAGATATGCATCTTTATTTGCATCTAAATTATCAGAATTCAGAATAATGCTTTGCAACTCATTAATAGCAGCCCCTTGCAATTCATTGGGTCTTTTAGCATAGAACTCATTCTGTGGATTGGTTGCGATTATATGCCCATCATTTTTAATAAGTAAAGAAGATTCATTTTGGTGCCCAATACTTACCACAATATATCCATGGCTGGCTAAATCTTCAAATACTGTTTGGTAAACAGAAGTAAATCCTCCGTATCCATGATTATACAGTAGAATAGGAAATGTTTTATTTGGGAAAGCGGAAGCGTTTACAAATGAGTTACTTTCGATTAGTGAAAAGTAATTTACCATAAAAATTGGTATGCCGGTAAAATTTGTAGAGGCTGCTACAACTTCCTTGCTTTTATAGATCGCTTTTGCACCAGATTTTTTCTCTGTTGGATACCATACTTGAAAAGATAATATTCTACCGTTATCAGATTCAGTACTATCGTAAAAAAAAGTAGCTTGTGCAATATTATAAATGCCTGTAGGTTTAGGTAATTTTGGTAGTTCAAGCTTTAAATCTTCTTTTGCTCCAAAGCATAACTCAAGTATTTTGTATTCTCCTTCAATTTCTTGAAATATGGCTTTAAACTCATTTGTGTCAGTATTTTGCCCTGCCTTTTTTATTATGCTTATTCCCTCTTCAATATGATAATATTTCTCCTTATATGCCGAATCAGTAATATATTCTACAAACTCTACTTCTTGTTTTGTAAATATAAAACTGTAAATTGATACTACGGCAGATTTTCCATTAATAGGCATTAAATCAGAGGTGTAAAGAATAATGCTATCAGCTAAGACTTCTTCTATGTTTTTTAAGTCTTTTGAGTTTTCTGCATCTTGAAGTTTTTTAATTAAGGATTTGCCGGTATCATGTTTTTCAAAAGTTTGACATGATAAGCATAAAAAAATGCTAATTAATAGAATCACTGAAGTTAGATGTTTCATTTTGTAAAATTTTGGTTTCTTAGTTTATGAATAAATATATTAAGCAAGCTAAAAGCCATGTGAATAAGGCGCTTATGATATAACCTATTTTATTATTTAGACTAAATCCTATACTAATTATACTTAAGCTCGCTATAAAAAGAAGAGCTATATTTATGATAGGCAAATATAGGGTTTCTCTAAAAGGGTTTTTCAAAATAAAATCAAATAATATTTTGAATCTTAAAAACATGCAGGAATTAAAGAGCTAAAATTAACTATTTAAAGGCTTCATCTTTTACAGTAAAAATAGTACTTTTGTAAAACATTAAATTAATTATCTCAATGGAAAA
>JAOZKO010000395.1 GCA_029935325.1 Bacteroidales bacterium | reverse complement strand
AGTCCTTATAACTTTTAGCATATCAACATTAATAACCTTATTAACAGCTGCGTTTTGAGAATAATAAGACCAAGCCATTGAGTCACTTTTAGGAACTAAGCTAAAGTTATGAGGTGAAAGAGTAGTAATATTACCAGCTTCATCTCTCACCCTTAATTCACTTGAAGAAGAAACATCAACTGCATATAGCAGAACTCCATCAGAAATAGAAGATGTGGGAACAGTTCCATTTGCTAATGCTAAAGTATTATTTCCACTTGCAAATGAGCTTGTACCTACTCCAAAATTACCATTAACACTTAGTAGGTTATTATCAAATTCACCATAAATTAATGGCGATGAAGAATTTGAATTTTCGATATAGAGCTTATTACTTCCATGCTCACTATACCCAGCTTGATAGCCAAGAAAAATATTACCTGTTTTATTATGATAGGTAGTTCCCATTCCTGCCTCAAATCCAATTATAGTATTTGACCAACCAGTTTGGTTAAAGTAATTTGAGTTATACCCTAAAGAGATATTAAATTTACCAATAGTATTCTCTTTTAAAGCATAATCCCCAATTCCTATATTAGTATAATCTACACCTGTATATTCTGTAACTCCAGCATCTGTACCAAGAAAAAGGCTTGTACCAGTGGTCTTACAGTCAGACAAATCATCTAAATCATGCACAAGGCCAGTATATTCTGCTGATGTTAGATGAAAATATTCATCAGCTGTACCACCTTGAATATTAGATAATTCATTATGATCCTTGGCATTTGTATAATCAAAAACTATTTCAAAAGCACTTATTATTTCTTTAAAAGAACTGGCGCCTTTTTTTACAATAACCTTTCCTATACAAAGGCTAAAATCAGATAAAAACTTAGGAAGATCGGGAACATTTTCATCTTCGGCTTGACTCCATCTATAATTTCCCTGACCATATAGCACATGCACAGTTCCGTCTAAAGCCATAAAAACACAATGACTACCATATCGATTATTACCTAGCAAATGAAGGGTTCCATCTCCATCATCATAATATTGATTATCAATTTGGCTTTGGTTAAGAACCTTGGTCCAGCCACCACTACCATCTCTATACCAAAAAGTCATTAAATCAGAAGCTGAGGTATTTATTGCAGATGTAGGAAATCTATTAAGTCCAATATAACCCACTCCAGCTGTTACACTAATATTCCGGGTTCCTGTTTCGCCAATATAGATTCCTTTTGCACGCTGAAATTTATAAACTTCGAATTGTTTCAGTGCTGATTTTCGTTGAAAATCAGCAAATCTCATTCCTGCCTCTACAATATATAAGGTGTTTCCATCTCTATAAATCATTGCTATCAATAATTGCGTATGCTTATTAACAGCAGTTAAACTGGTAGTTGTACTTATTGTTGGCGAACCACTATTATAGTCAACATAAACCATATTCGATTCCCCATCCGTTAACGAAATAGAAGCGTCAGCAGGAATATTGAACATATAATTATCTCCAACATCAGAATTGGTAGATTTAATCAGACCATAACCAGCAGTCATCGATGCTGTGCCGTTAGCATTACTAGTCATATTACAGCCACTCCATATACTTGCCGAATTTGAAAAATTAATAAATTCTTGCAAATTGCTATAAGTGCTTCCAGCAATATGATCTATTTCTATATCTGCCGCGGTAGCCGCTGATGAAACAAAATTTGACCAGCCTGTGCCATTATAATAATAGAAATCTGGCGTTAAATCGGTTTGGTAAATTAATAATCCTGTTGCCGGATTATTTATCGCATCACGTTGAGATTTAGTCAAACGAGGAATTAATATCCCTTTTGTTGTTGACTTTACATCTAGCATCGCTGACGCATTAACAGTATAAGCCGCATCATCAGTTATGGCAACATTCTGTCCATAACTGAACACAGAAGATATTATAAAATAGATTAATAATAATGGTTTAATAGATTTTAAAACAGTTTGTCCATAATTAACTGTTAAGGTTTTGAATGAATTTTGGTGTTCCCCAAAAAGCAGATTCTTCATTGAATTTAATTGGTAAAGTGTTTTCATGAGCAATGGTTTTAAACACTATTCATATTGAATTGGTTAATTTAAATTTGTAAGGACAAATTAGACTATTTAATGAAATTTAAGCCGAATAATAATGTAACCATTTGAATTAGAATAGCAATGTTAACTTTGAGCAATAGATTGTAGTGAGCAACCAAATATGATAATTATCATATTATCGGCAAATATACAATATCCGAACACCCAAGTCAAGTATTTTTCAAATAAAATTTATTAATCTATCAAATAGCATTAAAAAATATTACTTTTGTCACCTCTGAATTACCTCAAATTATTACAAGGAAGTAATTTAACACAATCGGGGTGTGGCGCAGTTGGTAGCGTACTTGACTGGGGGTCAAGTGGTCGCAAGTTCAAGTCTTGTCACTCCGACATTGAATATCAAGCCGTTATAGTGAATTTTCACTATGGCGGTTTTTATATATATTACCTTAAATTCGCAAAGGTATTTCTACTACAAATCCTAACTGCCTATCTTTGTTGCAATAGTTCGTTGAGTTTTTGTTTCTCGCAAAGACGCCAAGACGCAAAGTGTTG
>JAOZKO010000102.1 GCA_029935325.1 Bacteroidales bacterium | reverse complement strand
AAATTTTTGACCTTAAGGTAGGGAGTTATGAAGGTGATATAATAGAGTCAGTTACAGAATTCGAACCTTTTGAGTTTGTGTTTGGGAAAGGAAAAATGCTACAATCTTTTGAAGATAAGCTTAAGGGCTTAACTTTAGATGAGGATTTTAAGTTTATGCTGCCAAAAGAAGAAGCTTATGGAGAGTATATGCCTGAAATGCAAGTTGAGTTTGAGAAGCAATTTATTGTAGATCAGTTTGATGATACCGTAGATATTAATGATGAATTAATATTGGATAATTATTTGCCAATGCAAGATTCAGAAGGCAATTCAATGAATGGAAAAATAACTCTTATTGACGATAAAATCATCAAATTAGATTTTAACCACCCTCTTGCTGATATGGATTTGTATTTCGTAGGGAAGGTGCTGAGTTTGCGACCTGCTAATGCTCAGGAAATAGAAGATGGCGAGGTTTTTAATCATTCTAAATTCGAAGCTGCAGGGCCCGACGATCCCCCTGTATGTAATTATTAGAATTATGTTGTGCTGAAAAATATTCATCTTAGCAGTAATTTATACTGTATATGATAATATTAGACTATAAAATACCTCGTATATTGCTGACCCTGAAAGGGTCAAATAATAATAGCCATGGGTGAAACCCATGGATATTATTAATAAAGGTGGTGGTTTTGGCATATATTTTTGTTTTTCAACAAAAATTATGACAAAATATTAATGAATTTTTATAATACCCTTGTGGATATAAGGTAAACGCTATATTGGGCTGTAATAGAATACCCTTATTATAATTTGAATATGTGTTAGTGTCAATTCAAGCATATTTTAGCCATACCAAGTTTTGAAAGTTTCATCGATAGCTTCGTTAAAATATTTAACTATAGCTACGGCGATACTGAAATATTTTGCCTTGCTCTCAATAAAATATTCGGCAATTTATACGACACAATACACTTGACTTAACACTAGTATTTTTGTAATTGTTTGTCTTTGACGAACTACCCTAATTTAGAATCATTAAAAATTAAGTTTTGCCGTTTGTTATATACAAAAAGGTAATATATTTACGCATTCTAATACTTGATTGAAATCAAGATATAAATCACAGGAACTAATAAACATAAAATATTATGAGTAAGAAAATTACACCGGGTGCAACATCCCGTAGGAATTTTTTAAAAAGATTTGGAGTCACTCTTGGTGCAGCGGGAGCGGTTACTAGTTTAGGACTTTTAAGTGCATGCACCACTGATGATGAAGAAATGATTTCCGTTATGACCACTGACGGTAAGGTGGTTCAAATGAAAAGATCGGAAGCTAAAGTTGATCTAAAAGAGGCTCAAGAACGAGGAAGGGAAGGCATTGCGGGTAAGAAGTTCGTAATGGTTATCGACCTTGCTAAATGTAAGAACGATAGAAAATGTATGACTGCTTGTCAAGGTGCACATCACCTTAAGCCTGAGCAGCATCATATTAATGTTTTGCAAATGCAAAATAATGAGCGCTCCGGATTTTACTTTCAACCAAAACCATGTATGCATTGCGATAATCCTCCTTGTACAAAAGTATGTCCGGTGGATGCCACTTTCAAACGTAAGGATGGGGTTGTATTGATTGATAATGAGCGCTGTATAGGTTGTAGATTCTGTATTGCTGCTTGTCCATATTCTGCTCGTATTTTTAATTGGTCTGAGCCAGATCATTCTCAGGATCAAGAGAATCAAACTTACGATATAGAGCTAAATGTACCTCAGAAAAAAGGAACTATTTCAAAATGCTTATTTAGTGCGGATCAATTGCGCATTGGTAAATTGCCATATTGTGTTTCTGCATGTGAAAATGGTGTTTATTGGTTTGGTGATGCTAACGAGGATGCTGTAACAAATGGTACCAGCATGGAGACTGTTAGATTAAGCAGCCTATTGGATGATAATGGTGGTTATACACTATTGCCGGAATTAGGAACAAAACCTAGCGTATATTACCTTCCTCCAAAGGGTCGTTTGTTTAAGTACGAATATGATGAGGAGAAAGATAATTGGATGGATAGCCAAACGAAAGAAGAGAAGGCTTAATCCTTGGCTTTATTATTAAATTCGATAAGTATATTAAAAAGATAAATTATGTCTGAAATTAAGAAACAAACCGATGAGGCAATAATGGAGAAGCTCCGAAAGGATATTCTTCATCCTATTACAACACGTCCAATAGAGTTTAAACTATGGGTTGGATTTTTACTTACAATTATCGCAATAGCAGTTTGGGCTTACTATAAGCAATTCAATGATGGATTGGGAGTAACAGCTATGCGTGATTATGTATCATGGGGACTGTATATTGCCTCTTTTGTATTTTTTGTTGCAACTGCACTTGTGGGAATGCTTATTTCTGCAGTAGTTGGACTGCTAGGTCAAAAGTGGATTATCCCAATATCGCGTATTGCGGAGATGATAGCTCTGGCTTTTGTTATGATGGCTGGAATTGCAATTGTAGTTGATATGGGTCGCCCCGATAGAGTGTTAAATCTACTTTTCTACGGGCGATTTTCATCACCAATTATCTGGGATGTTACTGTGGTAAACGTATATATTTTTATTAGTATTTTACTGCTGCTTCTACCAATGTTGCCAGATTTAGCAATAATACGAAATCATATGAAGAAGGATCTTCCTAAATGGCAGTGGAATCTTTATAATATCCTTTCCCTAGGTTGGGTAGGAACACCTGGTCAATATAAAATTCTACATCGTACAATTCGTGTATTATTAATATTGATTGTACCTGTTGCCTTGGCAATTCATACTGTTACATCTTGGTTGTCAGCATTAACTTTGCGAGCAGGTTGGGATAGTACTATTTTTGGTCCTTATTATGTAACCGGAGCTTTTGTAGCTGGGTCAGGAGCAGTGCTTGTAGCAATGTATTTTATCCGTAGAGCCTACAAACTCGAAGAGTATATTACTGAGTTTCATTTCGATAAAATGGGAAAATTAATGGTATTAGTAGCATTGGTTTATTTTTACTTTAATTTGAATGAATTCCTAGTTCCTGCTTATAAAATGAAAGCAGCTGATGGTCATCATATTCATACCTTATTTTCTTTGCATGGTGAGTATGGTGTAATGTTTTGGTTGACTCAAACTTTTGGATTAATATTACCAATATTCTTCGGACTATTTAAACGATTCCGCAAACCTTTCCCAATGATGATTATTGGACTTTCACTAGTAATTGGCGCTTGGTTCAAAAGAGTGATAATTGTAGTGCCGACATTAATTCATGCCTATCTTCCAATACAAAATGTACCTGATAATTTCAAAGAGTACGATCCCACAGGGCTGGAAATCACAATTACGCTGGGAGTAATTGCAATGGCTGTTTTGATAGTTACTATTCTAGCTAAGATATTTCCAGTAATTCCGTTATGGGAAGTTGCTGAAGAAAAAGGTGTTGATATTAAAAAAGACTTATAATCAAATTAATTATTGGATATGAAAAAGATACTAAATATAATAAGCCTTTTAAGCATTAGCCTTTTGATTATTGGTAATGTGCAGGCTCAGCAGTGGACTATTGATGATGAACTTAAGGATGCTAAAATTAAGGTGGCATATGATGAAATAAATATTGATGCAGGTAAAGCTATATATGATGTAAGCTGTAAATTTTGTCATAAAGATATAGTTGCAGCACCAACAAATGATCGTGAGCTACCCACTGCTCCAAATCTTGGAAGTCAAGAGTTCAATAAGAATAATACTGATGGAGAAATATTTTGTAAAATAAGCTATGGAAATGGAGTTGGAATGCCAGGTTATGAAGCATCAATTTCAGAAGAGGATAGATGGAAAGTAGTAGCTTACCTTCGTTCCTATTGCGAGAGTTATGAGCCACCTACTACTGATGATAATGCTCCAGTTGTAATGGAAAAATTTGAGGGTAAGATCACAAAAATTACTGCAACTTTTGATAAAGAAAAAAACACTATTTCAACGAAGATAGAAGGTGTTGACTCAGTAGGTAATAAAGTAATTCCGAATAATGTTAAAATGAAAATATCTGTTAAACGTTATTTTGGAGATATGACAATTTGCGATGGTGATAAAACTGATGACAATGGTGTTGTAAGTGTTAGCCTTGATGGAATTATTGCTGATACTAGTGGTTATATAATAATAAATGCAGCTCCTATTGATGGCAGCATAAGCATTGAAGAAAGTATTAAACTAAATGATGGCTGGCAATGGGTCAATCCATTAGACCAGAGAGCACTATGGGGTGATAATGCACATACTCCATTATGGCTACTAATAAGTTATCTGAGTGTTACTTTTGGTGTTTTGGGTGTAATAGGCTGGGCAGCATTCCAACTTTTCAGAATATGGATGCTTAGAGAAAGGTAAAAATATACATAAAGAGTTGTTAAAAAATTCTTAATTTTGGCGGGTAGAAAATAATTTTTCTACCCGTTATTTTTTTTTGATATTTTGATTGAATGAGTGAAATAATAGAGTGTATTCATTGTGGTGAGAATTGTGGTAAACATCCAATAGTGTGGGAGGGTAAAAACTTCTGCTGCGAGGGTTGTAAGACAGTTTATCAATTGCTAAATGAGAATAAACTCAATACTTATTACGATATATATGATGCCCCTGGAATTAAAGTTGATGTTCAGGATTTTGGAAAAAAGTATGCATATCTTGATAATGAAGAAATAAGTAAAAAGCTAGTTTATTTCAAGGAAGGAGAATACTCTAAAGTTAAACTTTATGTTCCAGATATACATTGTAGCTCTTGTATTTGGCTTTTGGAAAATTTGTTTTTGCTCAATAAATCAATAACCCAATCCACAGTAAATTTCATAAAGAAAGAAGTTGATATAACTTTTAAGAATGCTGATATTTCTCTCCGTGAAGTAGTGGAACTTCTAGCTTCAATACACTATATTCCAATGATTAGCTTGGAAAGTATCACTGGTGAGCAGAATAAATCAGAGAACAAAACACTAATTATTAAAATTGGAATTGCAGGATTTGTATTTGGCAATACCATGCTCCTGAGTATGCCTGATTATATTCCTGGTGGTGAGCTTTTGACAAAGGAGTTTAAAAATTTCTTTGGGTATATAAATCTATTTCTATCGCTTCCCATAATACTATATTGTGGCAATGATTATCTGCTATCTGCTTATAAAAATCTTAAGCATAAGATGGTAAATATTGACCTACCAATTAGTATAGGAATTCTTACTATTTTCTTCGAAAGTGCATACGAAATACTTAGCTCAACAGGTACAGGCTATATGGATAGTTTGGCAGGACTAGTATTTTTTCTTCTCTTAGGAAAATGGTATCAAAACAAAACCTATCAAGCACTGAGCTTCGAAAGAGATTATAAATCCTATTTCCCAGTTGCAGTGAGCAAATTGGTAGATGGAGAGGAGGTTATTATTCAGCTAAATGAGATTGCTGTTGGTGATCAGATTATTGTTCATAATCAAGAACTGATTCCTGCTGATGGAATATTAACCAAAGGTGAGGCAAATATAAATTACAGCTTTGTTACTGGCGAATCAAAACCAGTATTCAAGCGCTCTGGTGATGAGCTCTACGCTGGAGGAAAACAGATTGGAAGTACTATTGTTATTGAAGTTGTGAAGGAAGTAATGCAAAGTAAGCTTACACAACTGTGGAACCAGGATGGTAGTAGTAGTGGCGAAAAGGATCTTACTACCATTATTGATAGAATAAGCAAAAACTTTACATTTATTATTCTTGCAACGGCTTTTTCGGCGGCAGTATATTGGTTTTTTAATGATACAAGTCTTGCTTTAATATCCTTTACAAGCGTACTGATTGTAGCATGCCCATGCGCACTTGCATTAAGTATTCCATTTACTTATGGCAATATTATGCAAGCATTTGGGCGTATTGGTTTCTATCTTAAAAAGTCAGAAGTCGTGGAAAAATTATCCAAAATGGATACTATTGTTTTTGATAAAACTGGTACAATTACTCATATTGATGCTTTGTCGGTAAAATATCATGGCAAAGAATTGTCTAGTGATGAAATATCATGGGTAAAGAATCTAAGTCGTCAAAGCCAACATCCGTTGAGTAAAGCAATTTTTGATAGCATTGAATCCCCAATTAATAATAAGATTGAGGATTATATGGAGATAGCTTCCTCAGGCATTAAAGCAGTATTTGGTAATAATAAGGTGAAAATGGGTTCAGCTTCTTTTGTAAATTATGATACAAAAGACAAAGCTAATTCATCAATTGTTTATTTGTCGGTAAATGATAAAGTTTTGGGCTGGTATTCCGTTGAAAACAAATACCGTGAAGGAGTTGATAATTTAGCCAATAGCCTTGGAAAACAATTTGAGCTACACATTATTTCAGGAGATAATGATGCTGAGGCTGAGCGATTGAAGCATATCTTTGGAGATAAACTTATTATGCATTTTGACCAAAGCCCAATGGATAAGTACAATTATATTAAAAGCTTAAAGGAACAGGGCAAAAAAGTTTTAATGGTAGGGGATGGGCTAAATGACGCAGGTGCTTTAAAGGAAAGCTATATAGGAATAAGTATTGCTGATGATGTTTTTAATTTCTCTCCTGCCAGTGATGCCATTCTGGAGGCAAAGCAATTTCATAGGCTACCAAAACTTATCGATTATTCTAAAAAAGGAATTAAAATAGTTTATGCAAGTTTCGTAATCTCGTTTTTGTATAATATTATTGGAATTAGTTTTGCTGTTAGCGGACAACTTTCACCAATAATAGCTGCTATATTAATGCCTATTTCTTCAATTACCGTAGTTGCTTTTGTAACAATTGCTGCTCGATTTGCTATGCGGAAGTTGTAGAGTCTGTTGTTGCTTTTATAAGAATGCTCAGGGCAAACCTAAAGGTTCGCCCTGAGTTCATTATCAATAAGTTTGTTTGGTCCAGATTGATTAAAATATTAGTTTACAAATAAAATTCCTGCAAAAGGGCTTACTGAATCAGTTAATTTGTGTACTTTTATAGCCATGATTTTAAACTCAATTTCTTAAGAAGTTTCTGCGGATATAAGGTAATTATTAATATACAGAATATTTTTAGTACTTTTGATTAGTGACGAATTTAATAATGAGTGAGTCCAGTCTAAAAGCAAAAATTATGATAAAAAACAAATTAAAATCTATTGTATTACTTTCGGGAGGACTGCTTTTGGCGGGCTTAGCACAAGGTCAGGAATCTGTCAATGCCGCAGGCGGAGATGCTTCTGGCAGCGGAGGAAGCATTGCTTACAGTGTAGGACAAGTATTTTGTACTACTAACACCAGTACATCTGGCACAATAAGCCAAGGTGTACAACAAGCCTACGAATTTTTTTCGGTAGGTATAAAAGTAACCGAATTGAATATTATACTTTCTATATTCCCTAACCCTACTGTAGATAATATTTTCGTGCAAATAGGCGATTATAATAAAGAAAAATTGTCGTATCAATTGTTTGATATGCAAGGAAAATTAATTAATGTGGAGACAATTACAAGTAAGCAAACACAAGTGAATATGAGTAATTTACCTCCTGCAACCTATTTTATCAATATAGTACAAGAAAACAAAAAAATTCAAATATTTAAAATCATTAAAAATTAAGGAGGACAAAATAATGAGAAAATTATTTATGATTTTAGTAGCCGTATTATTAACGGCAAGTGCGTTCGCTCAAGCACCCGAAAAAATTAGTTATCAAGCCGTTGTACGTGACGGAAGTAATAATTTAGTAAGTTCAACAGCCGTTGGAATGCAATTTTCTATTTTACAAGGTTCTGCAAGTGGAACAGTCGTTTATGTAGAAACCCACACACCAAATACTAATTCCAATGGTTTGTTAAGTCTAGAAATAGGAACAGGAACAGTAATAAGTGGCAATTTTACCACCATCGATTGGGCTAACGGATCTTATTTCATCAAAACAGAAACCGACCCTAGTGGAGGAACAAATTACACCATAACAGGCACAATCCAGTTATTAAGTGTGCCCTATGCATTATATGCCAAAACTAGTGGAAGTTCTACTCCCGGACCAAGCGGAGTAACAGGGGCCGCAGGTATTCAGGGGCCTATCGGGCCAACAGGTTTGCAAGGGGCTACTGGACTAAGCGGAGCTCAGGGGCTAATTGGGATAACTGGACCAATAGGAACAACAGGTATTCAAGGACCAATCGGGTCAACAGGTTTGCAAGGTGCTACTGGGCCAAGCGGAGCTCAGGGGCTAATTGGGGTGACTGGGCCAGCAGGGACATCTGGTGTTCAGGGATCTATCGGATCAACAGGTTTGCAAGGTGCTACTGGATCAAGCGGAGCTCAAGGGCAAATTGGAATGACCGGACCAACAGGAGTTCAAGGTCAAAATGGTATAGGAACCGTTCAGGCAGGAACAAATATTAATATTACCGGTACGGGCACAACTCTCAGTCCTTATTTGATTGAGGCAGTAGTTAATGAAACAGATTCAATATTCGTAGCATCAGTAGCACATGGAATTTCAGCAATAGATACAGCAAATTGGAATAACATATTAGATACTATAATTGACAATGATACAACCAATGAAATACAAAATCTAAAAAGTGTTTTATTGCAGGGCTCCGATGCTAATAACCAAAATATTTCTAATCTTGCTGAACCCATAAACAACCAGGAT
>JAOZKO010000394.1 GCA_029935325.1 Bacteroidales bacterium | reverse complement strand
CAGTGCTTTAGCTCTGGGCTGCAAATTGAGATAAACCATCAGTTTTGGCGGTATTATTGATTTTTATTCAATAATAGTGACAAAATAGTATTGATAACCAGTATTGTATCTTTTGAAACGCTAATGAGTAGTAACAAATAATTTAACAATAGAGCAACTTAACAATTATTACAATGAAACAGAAATTATTAATTTTAGTGATGCTTTTAGCATCGAGTTATGGGTTTTCCCAAATTAGCATGAGTGCAGCCAGAGCCTTAGGTGCTGGAAATGTAGTCACAGTGAAAGGAATAGTAACCAATGGTGATGAGTTAGGTCCCATTAGGTATATTCAAGATTTAACTGGTGGCATTGCCGCTTATAGTACTACTTTAGCCAATGTTCAAAGAGGTGATTCAATTATTATCACAGGTACTTTAAAAGATTATAACCAATTATTAGAGATTGATCCAGTATCAAGTTTTACTGTATTAAGCTCAGGTAATACCTTGCCTACTCCCGAATTGGTTGTTCCGGATTCAATAAATGAGCCTCGCGAAGGTACATTGCTTCAAATTAATGGTGTGAATTTTACAACTAATCCAGGTGGTACTTTTAGTAGCAACTCGGGATATACTTTTACATCTGGTGGACAAACCTCCTCAATATATGTTCGTACAGGACATCCATTGGTTGGTACAATTATTCCTGCTGGAATGGTTGATCTAGTTGGAATTGGTTCGCAACATTCATATTCAAGCCCAACAACAGGTTACCAATTGCTATGTAGAGATTCTAGCGATATTATTTTAAGTAATAATATTATGATTACTTCACCCGTTACCGAAAGTGGTATTTCACAAAGTGGAATTACTTTTAATTGGACAAGTAGTGTTGCCGGAACCACTGAAATTATGTATGGAAACACACTAAGTCTTGGTACATCTGCTGCTGGAACAGGAACCTCTACAACTCATAGTATTAGCTTAACAGGATTAAGTGCATCAGAGCTACTCTACGTAAGAGCCTTCTCTGTTGATGGTACTGATACAGCATTTGCATTAGTTAGAACTTTTATCACTCAGTCAACTTCCTCAGGAAATATCATAGCTTATTTTAATACTCCTGCTGACCATTCAGTAAGTAGTGGAACTAATGCTATTGTTTTACCAAATGCTATTGACGATACACTAATTGCTTATATCGATAGAGCAATTGCAAGTGTTGATTTTACTATGTATAATTTTAATGAATCAGGTTTGTCAAGTGTTTCTACAGCACTTAATGATGCTTATGCAAGAGGTGTAACAGTTCGTGTTATTTTTGATGGTAGTGCAGGAAATTCAGGAATTCAGAATTTAGTTGCAGGTATAAAGAAAATAGCAAGCCCAACAGGTTCCGTTTACGGAATTATGCATAATAAATTTATTACTATTGATGCTTATAATGCTGATCCTAATGTACCATTGGTATGGACAGGCGGAACTAACCTTACTGACGGACAGATAAATACTGATCCGAATACAGTAATTATTGTTCAAGATAAGAGTTTAGCAATTGCATATACTTTAGAGTTTAACGAAATGTTTGGCTCAGCCACAGCTATACCAAATTCAACAGAATCAAGGTTTGGTCCAGATAAAACAGATAATACTCCACATGTGTTTATTATTGGTGGCAAAGATGTACATTGCTTCTTTAGCCCATCAGATGGTACCAATGGCAAAATAATTGAAACCATTGGGCAAGCTGATGACAATATTCATATAGCTACTATGCTTATTACAAGAAGCGATATTGCCTACGCATTGGAAGATGCAGTAAATGATAATGGAGTAAACCTGGAAGTTTTAGTAAATCATGAAAATGATTGTTCTTCAACCGTTTGGGGGATATTATCAACACTTTTAGGAAATGATCTTCAAGACGACCAAGCAGTTACAGGAATTATGCATCACAAACTTATGATAGTAGATGAAGGAACTTCTTCAAGTCCAACTTTATTGGTAGGAAGTCATAATTGGAGCAATGCTGCCAATAATAAAAATGATGAGAATACTTTGATTTTTTATGATAATTCTACCTTGGCAAATATCTATTATCAAGCTTTCAAATATCGCTATGATGAGAACAAATTCGTAGGTTTTGCAGAGCAAGGTTTTGCAAATTCTGTTTCTTGTTATCCAAATCCTAGTTTAGGACATTTTACTGTTGAACTAGATGCAGAGCAAAATATGGAATTAAGCATAAGCATTTATGACCTTAGCGGAAGAGTAGTTCTGGAAAATAAGCAGATGGCTCAGGCTGGCGCTAATAAAATTCAGATTAATGCAAGCAATTTAGCTAAAGGAACTTATGTTTTACAAATGATTAGCAGCAACGGAAAACAGTTTGTTAATACAATTGTAATTCAATAAATATAGAGAGAACAAATTTTTAATAAATAGAAAAAAGCCGCATCACTGATGCGGCTTTTTTTATATCCAAATATCCTTCTTTTAATAAATGGAATGATGAAGTTTAGCTTCGCAACAATTCGATATTCTATTTAAGATTTAAGTTCACCTACGCTAAAGCTTTGGTGAATGAAAATTAGCTTCGCTTAATGTGAGTATTGTAAGTGCTTTGGAAGTCCTCCTTGGAGAAGGAG
>JAOZKO010000393.1 GCA_029935325.1 Bacteroidales bacterium | reverse complement strand
TTAATCCGATAGCTATCGGATGGAATTAAGGACCTTGCTAAACTGATTAGTTACTGTAATTTTACTTTTGAAACAAAGTAGAATTAACAAATCAACACAAAACAAATCAACACAAAATTTATGATTATGCGCTTCAAATTATTACTTCTAACATTAATATTACCAATAATGAGCTTTGCTCAACTAAACCAAGTTTTACGCGGAACTATTGTAGATGAAGTTACTCAAGCTCCTTTGCCGGGTGCTTCAATTATTATTCTAGGTACTAATCCCATAAAAGGAACTACATCTGATGTTAATGGGGAGTTTATATTCGAAAATATTCCTATAGGCCGTGTGAGTATTAAGATTAGCTATATGGGTTATAATGATAGATACTTTAATAATCTTGAATTATTTGCTGCTAAGGAATTGGTGATGAATATTGGAATGGAAGAAAAGGTATATACCGCTAGTACTGTTGAGATTGTTGCCAAAGTAGATAAGGAGCGCCCTAAAAATGAATTGGCAACAGTAAGTGCTCGGACTTTTAGCGTAGAAGAAACTCAGCGATATGCGGGTTCACTGGGAGACCCCGCCCGTATGGCACAAAACTTTGCTGGAGTTATGGGTGCTGGGGATTCTAGAAACGATATTGTTATTAGAGGAAATTCACCAATGGGATTGCTATGGAGAATGGAAGGAATAGATATTCCTAATCCAAATCATTTTGGAGCTTCGGGTACTACTGGCGGCCCTGTAAGTATGCTAAATAATAACCTATTAACTAATTCAGATTTTTTTACTGGAGCTTTTCCTGCTGAATATGGCAATGCGCTATCAGGAGTATTTGACCTTCAAATGCGAAATGGAAACAATAGAAATTATGAATTTATTGGTCAAGTGGGCTTTAATGGATTTGAATTTGGTGCTGAAGGCCCATTTTCTAAAAATAGTAATGCTTCCTTTTTGGTAGATTATCGCTATTCAACCATGGCTGTAATGGATGCTATTGGTTTAAATGCAGGAACAGGTAGTTCTGTTCCACAATACCAAGATTTAACATTTAAAATTAATTTGCCAACCAAAAAAGCTGGTCGATTTGTCCTTTATGGAATTGGAGGCACAAGCTTTATTCAAATATGGGATAGTAAAAAAGAAAATGATGAAGCCTCATATGGCCTTGTGGGTACTGATACTGATTTTGGCTCAGATATGGGTGTTGTTGGCATGTATAATATTTACTACTTCAATAAAAATACTAAACTTAAAACCAATATTTCGGCTTCAGGAACAAGAGCAACAACTGCTTTAGATTCATTAGAAGAAGATAATATTACAAAGCATCAGTTTTATAGATCCGTAAATTCAGAGGTAAAATATAGTTTCTCCACGCATCTTACTCATAAATTCAATGCTAAAGATATGATTACCACAGGAGTGATAATCGATAGATATCATGTTAGTTATATTGATAGCGTTTACCGATGGGAAACAAAGGATTATTTTAAAAGAAATAATGCAGTAGGAGATCTTGGGCTATATCAAGCCTATGGGCAATGGAAGCATAAGTTTAATGATAAATTGAATTTTAATATTGGTCTGCATTATCAGTATTTTGATTTGAATAACAGCCATGCTGTGGAACCTAGAGCTGGTATAGAGTGGAGGTTTACTCCCAAGCAAAGGCTTAGTTTTGGTTATGGATTATTATCACAAACACAACCCAAGGTAATTTACTTTGTTGAGTCAGAGCTAGCTAATGGAGGAAGTGTAAAAACTAATACCGACCTAGGATTCACCCAAAGCAATCAGTTTGTTTTGGCCTATAATAATATATTGGGTAAAAACTTAAGATTTAAAGCTGAGGCATATTATCAAAGCTTGAGTAATGCTCCGGTAAGTGCAGAATATCAAGATTATTCGGTATTAAACGAAGGAGCAGGTTTTGTAATAAATCTATTAGATAGTTTGCAAAATAAAGGAAAAGGCAAAAATTACGGATTAGAGCTTACTTTAGAAAAATTTCTTTCCAAACGTTTTTATCTCCTTGGTACAGCATCTATTTTTCGTTCGCAATATACAGGCTATAATGGTAATGAGCATTCCACAGCATTCGATAATCGCTATGTTTTTAATGCATTAGGAGGATATGAAATTCCATTGAAACAAACTTGGCGATTAAATTTCGACCTTAAGGGAATATATGCTGGTGGCAAACCATATACGCCAATTGACGAGCAAAAAACCATTGCACAGAATAGCCCAGAATACCTTTACGACCAGTCCTATTCATTACAGCACAAAAATTACTTCCGCATTGACCTAAAGATTAGTTTTAGAATGACAATTGGAAAATCGGATCATGAATATGCACTAGAGATACAGAATGTAACAAACCACCAGAATGTATTTCAACAAGTTTGGGACCCAGTAAATCACCAAATGAAAATAGACTACCAACAAGGTTTCTTTCCAATGTTTATGTATCGAGTATACTTCTAGTAAGACGGTCCCCAAGTAAGACGGTCATTCCTGACCGTCTATTTTATTAATACCTTAAATCCGCAGGGGTTTTCGTTACGAAAAACCTAAATGTCTGTTAGTGTTGATGTAGCGCATCAAAAAGCAACGCAAACATAGCATTAGTTATG
>JAOZKO010000101.1 GCA_029935325.1 Bacteroidales bacterium | reverse complement strand
TTATGTGTTGTGTGTTATGTGTTGTGTGTTGTGTGTTTCCTCCTTCGCTAATTTTTCGGAGGATGAATATAGTTTTCTTGCAAAGGCTAATTAAAACTGCATTTCAGGAATCTCACCATCAATAATTAATGGTGCGCCAGTTGCAGCTACAATTTCTTCCACGCTTACTCCCGGTGCTCTTTCAAGTAGCTTAAAGCCTTTATCAGTAACTTCTACAACAGCCATATCTGAAACTATTTTCTTTACGCAATTTACTCCTGTTAAAGGTAAATCGCATTTCTTTTTTAGTTTAGGTTGTCCATTTCTGTCAACATGAGTTGTTGCAACAATAATATTTTTAGCAGCTGCTACCAAATCCATTGCGCCACCCATTCCTTTTACCATTTTACCTGGAATTTTCCATGATGAAATATCTCCATTTTCAGTTACTTCAAAAGCTCCAAGTACCGTTAAGTCAATATGCCCACCACGGATCATAGCAAAGCTAAATGATGAGTCAAAAAATGCTGAACCAGGTAAATAGGTTACTGTTTGTTTGCCTGCGTTAATAAGGTCTGGATCGGCTTTGCCTTTTTCAGGGAAGGGGCCAATTCCAAGCAATCCGTTTTCGGATTGAAGGACAACATCCATTCCTTCAGGAATATAATTAGCTACGAGGGTAGGGATGCCAATTCCAAGATTGACATAATATCCGTCTTGCAACTCTTGTGCAATACGTTGTGCTATTTGTGTTTTATCTAATGCCATAATTTTATATCTTTTGTTAAGATCAATCAATAGTCTTCTCTTTTAATTATCTTGTAGTTTCAAATTCAATTCTTTTCTCATAACCAACTCCTTGAAATATTCGTTGTACAAATACTCCTGGAAGGTGAATCTGGTTAGGGTCTAATTCTCCCACTTCTACTAATTCATCCACCTCTGCAATTGTTATTTTACCTGCCATTCCCATTGGTTGATTGAAATTATTAGCCGTATGACGGAAAATTAAATTTCCTGCTTTATCGCCTTTCCATGCTTTTATAATTGAAAAATCGGCTGTAAGAGCACGTTCTAAAATATGTGGTTTACCATCAAAAACTCGTACTTCTTTGCCTTCAGCTACTTCGGTTCCATAACCTGCAGGAACAAAGAAGGCAGGAATGCCTGCTCCACCAGCACGAATACGTTCTGCCAATGTTCCTTGTGGATTAAGCTCAACCTCTAGCTCACCACTAAGCATTTGGCGTTCAAATTCTTTATTTTCACCTACATAGGATGAAATCATTTTCTTGATTTGGTGCTTTTTAAGCAATAATCCTAATCCAAAATCATCAACTCCTGCATTATTTGAAATGCATGTTAATCCTTCAATTCCTTTTTCAACCATTGCATTTATGCAATTCTCAGGAATTCCAGAAAGACCAAAACCACCTAACATCAATGTTTGATTACTTTGAAGGTCAGCGATGGCTTCCTCTGCGTTTTTTACTACTTTATTCATATTTATATGTTTATGTGTTTTGTCTTTATGTGTTTCCTTCGGCTTCGCTCAGGATAAAATGTGTTATGTGTTATGTGTTTGTATCTCAACCTTTCCCGATAGCAATCGGGACTCAACCTCAACAACCAATATATCGAGAAATTACCAATCTTTGAATCTCGCTAGTTCCTTCTCCAATTTGCAATAATCTTTGGTCACGGTAGAAACGTTCAACGTGATAGTCTTTCATAAGGCCGTAACCTCCATGTATTTGTACTGCTTCATCAGCAACCTCTTTGGCTATTTCAGAACAGTATAGTTTTGACATTGCTGCTTCCTTAGCAAAAGGTTTATGATTATCTTTTAGCCAGCATGCTTTGTATAATAAATTACGTGCTAATTCTATTTTCATGGCCATATCTGCCAATTTAAAAGCATTAATTTGGAATTTAGAAATAGGTTTACCAAATTGTTTACGTTCTTGTGCATAGGATAAAGCAGCTTCGTAAGCGCCTTGTGCTGCTCCTAAACCCATTGCTGCAATACTTAACCTACCATTGTCAAGAGTTGATAGCATGATTTTAGATCCATCGCCAATTTTTCCTAAAATATTAGATTCTGGCACAACGCAATCATCAAAATACAATTCTGCAGTATCCGAAGCTCGCCACATCATTTTATCATGCATTGTTCGCTGAGTGAAACCTTGATTGCCTTTATCAACAATAATACAAGTATATTCCTTTTTGCCATCCTCATATATCTTAGTTACAGCTTGTACTGTACTTCCTAAGTTAAAATCGTTGGATGCATTTGTGATAAATATTTTGGAACCATTGATATTCCATTCTCCATTCTCAAGTTTAGCAACAGTTTTTGTACCTCTTGAATCTGATCCTGCTTCCGGTTCTGTTAGTCCAAATCCCCATAATCCTTTTCCAGTACATAGGTCAGGAAGATATTTTTCTTTCTGTTCCTCTGTGCCATAGTAGTATAATGGGCCTATTCCAAGAGAATTATGTGCTGCTAATGTTGCAGCCTGTGAACCATCAACTCTGGCAAGTTCTTCAACGGCAATTATATACGAGAGGGTATCCATTCCTTGACCTCCATATTTTTCTGGCAGATACATTCCGAAGAGTCCTAATTCACCCATCTTCTGTGTAATATCATATGAAAACTCTGCTTTCTCATCTAATTCCTGAGCAATCGGTTTGATCTCCCGCTCGGCAAAATCTCGAACGGTTTCTCTAATCATTTTGTGCTCTTCTGATAATTCAAAATCCATGTTTTTGTTGTTTATTGTTTGTCGTTCCTTGTTTGTTCTTCTTCTTCTTCTAGTTCTTCAAAAATAACCAATGGTGTATTACCATCAACCATATCGCCTAAGCTAGCTTTTATCTCTTTAATAATCCCATCTCTTGGTGCTACAATGCTATTTTCCATTTTCATAGCTTCAACAACCAGAAGTCGATCCCCTTTAGATACAGAATCACCAATGTTTACATCAATCTTTAGTAATTTGCCGGGCATAGGAGATTTTACTAAATTTCCTCCAACTCCATCAGAATCATCAATAAATAAATCTGTTTGAAATAAAATATCATTTCTTTTTAAGGTAAAATTATGCCCCATATAATTCAATATACTTCCATGCTCCTTAGCATCTGAGATATACATTTTAAGACAATGTGAATTAATATTTAACCTAATAAAATCTGTTTTAATTTCATTGAACTGGCATATATACTCTTTCTTATCGATTATAAAACTATAATTATTGGTGTTGATTTCTTGTACTTCAACGTTTATTTCAGTTTCATTGTAAGCCACTATGAAATTCTGTGTACTCCTCCAATATCCAATATTATTCCATACTGATTTTGGATTTGCAATTTTATTTGTATTGAAATTATGAATTAAGTAAGCACATACGATATTGTTGATATCCAATTTATTGCGTTTATTCTCTATGGATTCAACTAAGCTTCTAGTATTTTCATCACAGAATTTTGTACTAATATGGTTTTGTTTAAACTCGTCAGAATGAAGCATCTCTATTAAAAATGAGATATTGGTATTTATACCATGAATTATATATTGATTAAGTGCTTGAATAAGTCGTTCGTTTGCTATCTCACGACTTTCGCCAAAAGCAATAAGTTTACTAATCATTGGGTCGAAGAAACTATGAATAGTTGTTGCTGAATTTAATGCAGCGTCAATTCTAAGGTTCTTAGCTTTAGGTTCATGGTAATAAGTTATATCACCTGGTGCTGGTCTAAAATCATTTTCTGGTTCCTCAGCATATATTCTAGCCTCAATTGCAAATCCATTTTGTTGTACCTCATTTTGAACAAAGGATAATGGATTTCCTGCAGCAACTAAAATCTGCTCTCGAACGATGTCAATACCTGTTACCATTTCAGTTACAGGGTGTTCAACTTGAATTCGGGTATTCATTTCCAAGAAATAGAAATTCATATTTTTATCTACCAAAAATTCAATGGTTCCAGCACTATCATAGTCTATTGCTTTGGCAATATCTACTGCCGCAGCACCCATTTTATCTCTCATAGCTTGGTCTAAAGTGGGAGAAGGGCTTTCTTCAATTATTTTCTGATATCTTCTTTGGATAGAGCATTCCCGCTCATAAAGATGAATAACATTTCCATGTTTATCACCGATAATCTGAATTTCGATATGTCGAGGTTCTTCAATATATTGCTCAATAAAAACCTCACTATCTCCAAAATACGACATTGCTTCTCGGCTTGTTGACTCAATAGTTTCGTCCAAATCGTTTAGATTATTAACTATACGCATTCCTTTTCCTCCACCACCGGCGGCGGCTTTTACTAATATTGGTAAAGGAATATCTTTGGCAGCAGCTTTTAGTTCAGCAATTGTTCCTGTAGCGCCAATTGTCATTGGAGTTCCTAATTCAGTAACAAAAGCGCGAGATTCAACCTTATTTCCCATAAGCTGAATAGCCCTAGTGGAAGGTCCGATAAATGTAATACCTGATTCTTGGCAAGCAGCAACTAATTTCGGATTTTCAGAAAGAAAACCATAACCAGGGTGAATAGCTTCACTTCCAGAGCGTTTTGCTATATCAATTATCTTTTCAATATTTAGATATGAATCGCTTAAATCCTGTTCTCCAATAAAATACGCTTCATCAGCTAATTGGGTATGTAATGCATCCTCATCTGGACGTGAATAAACAGCTACTGTTTGAATGCCCATATCTGATGCAGCACGGATTACCCTTGCTGCTATTTCTCCTCTATTGGCAATTAATATTTTGTTAAATATTTTCATATATGTTCTTTGTACTTTGTGTTGATGTGTCTTGTGTTGATGTGTTTTGTGTTTGTAAGTCCGAACTTCAAACTCCCAACTCCCAACTTAAAATAACTATTCTACCCAATTAGGTTTTCGTTTTTCTAAAAATGCTGCCATGCCTTCTTGACCTTCATCAGAGGCTCTAATATCGGCAATCATCTTAGCTGTATATGCAATTGCATCATCTAAATTCAATGCATTATTAATATCATATAATAAATTTTTACAATGAGAGATAGCTTTAGGTCCACTTGTTTTAAGTAATTCAATGAGCTCATCTACATGTGCTTGCATTTGTTCTCCTTCGAAAGACTTATTTATTAAACGATGATGCTCAGCTTCTGGCCCTTTAAATCTTTTGCCAGTAAGCATTAGCTCTTTGGAGCCATATTCTGAGACTCTCTTGGTAACATAAGGCGAGATACATGCTGGTACTATTCCTATTTTTACCTCGCTAAGCGAGAATGTTGCATTATTATCGGCGTATGCAAAATCGCAAGCTGCTAAGAGTCCATTAGCACCACCAATTGCTGCTCCATGCACCATTGCAATGGTTGGTTTCGGACAAGTATAAATTTTATGGAAGCAGATTGATAAATTAAGACTTTCTTTATAGTTGTCCTCATATGAGTATTTTGCAACGTTTCGCATCCAGTTTAGATCTGCACCAGCACAGAAAGATTTGCCACGACCACGCAAAATAATAACGCGAATATCTTCCATTTCATTAATCTCTTCAAAAATTGAAATCAATTCTGAAATCATAACCTCGTTAAATGCATTATGTATTTTGGGCCGATTAAGCCAAATGGTTCCTACTTCTTCCTTTATCTCAAATTCTATTGTTGTATATTGTTTCATACTTGTGTTTTGTGTTTGTTGTTTGTTGTTTTGTGTTTGTTGTTCGCAACTTCGAACTTCAAACCACAACACTTACATCCTAAAAATACCATATTCAGTTTTCTCAAAAGGTTTGTTAAGCGACATTGCTATGCTCATTCCTAGTACTTTTCGAGTATCAGCAGGGTCGATTATTCCATCATCCCAAAGTCTGCTAGAACTGTAATATGCTGAACCTTCATGCTCATATTTTTCAAGAATGGAATTTCTAAGTTTTTCAATTTCCTTTTTTTCCATTTCTTGACCTCTTGCAGCCAGTTGCTCTTGTTTTACTTGTATTAATACTCCAGCAGCTTGCTCGCCACCCATAACAGATATTTTTGCATTTGGCCACATAAAAAGCATTCTTGGATCGTAAGCTCTTCCTGCCATGGCATAGTTTCCTGCACCAAACGAGCCTCCAAATACTACAGTAAATTTTGGTACATTAACATTAGCCACAGCATGAACAAATTTAGCTCCATCTCGAGCTATTCCTTTGCGTTCATATTCTTTGCCAACGATAAAACCAGTT
The DNA here is from genome assembly GCA_029935325.1 of Bacteroidales bacterium. Lineage (GTDB taxonomy): Bacteria > Bacteroidota > Bacteroidia > Bacteroidales > UBA1556 > UBA6267. Next base: position 2,525 of record JAOZKO010000101.1, on the reverse strand, counting down.
ATATTCTGTAAAAATATTAGTGGAATATTTCTTTTGCCACAAAGTTCAACAAAGTGCGCTCCTTTTAACGATGTTTCAGAAAAAAGAACACCATTACTTGCAATTATCCCCACAGGATACCCCATAATATTTGCAAAACCAGTGATAACGGTTGGGGCATATCTTGCTTTAAACTCTTGGAATTTACTACCGTCAACTATTCGAGCAATTATCTCACGAGCATCAACGGGTTTTTTAAGATCAATAGGAGCAATGCCATAAAGTTCTTTAGGGTTATAATATGGCTCTTCAATTTCACTTAATTCTAATTCTTGTTTCTTTTTGAATTCTAATGTTTCAAATATATTCCTACAGATTTGTAAGGCATGTCTATCGTCATTTGCATAATGATCAGCTACTCCTGAAATGCTCGTATGAACATCTGCACCGCCTAATTCTTCTGCGGTTACTTCTTCGCCAGTAGCAGCTTTAACCAATGGTGGTCCACCAATAAAAATAGTTCCTTGATCTTTTACAATAATGGTTTCGTCACTCATAGCTGGTACATAAGCACCTCCAGCGGTGCAGCTTCCCATTACAATAGCAATCTGTGGAATTCCTGCTGCTGACATTCTAGCTTGATTATAAAAAAATCGACCAAAGTCAAACCTGTCAGGAAATACATTTGCTTGCTCTGGAAGAAAAACTCCACCTGAATCTACCATATATACACATGGTAAATGATTTTCCATGGCAATTTCCTGAGCTCTTACATGCTTCTTTATAGTTTCCTTTACATATGTGCCGCCTTTTACTGTTGCGTCATTAGCAATAATAAGTGTTTCGCGACCTTGAACTACTCCGATCCCAGTTATTATTCCTGCTGAGGGGAATTGATTATCATACTCGCCATATGCGGCTAAAGTTGATAACTCTAAGAATGGTGTATTGGGGTCAACTAGAAGGTTAATGCGTTCGCGGGCAAGAAGCTTACCTCTTTTTTTGTGCTTTTCAATAGCCCGTGTGGAAGGTCCGTTAATTACACTTTTAAGTCTTTGTTTGTATTCATCCAAAATGTTTTGAAACTCCTTTTGGTGTTTCTTGAATTCATTGGACTTTGTATCAATCTTTGATTCAATTCTATACAAAATATACTTTGTTTTATGTGTTTAAATAATTTGTGAACTTTGTTAAGTAGAAATAAATATCAGAATATTTGCTGTTTATCTCTCTCTTAATGATGTCCTTGTGTTTGTTGCAACAAGGGGCTCAAAAATAAGAAAATTATTGCAATTTTAAACAGCGAATTTTTATGAGTTTAGTCATGTTTAAAAGCTACTAGGAGAAAACAGAAATGGGGAGCTAATTATACCAAATTAACACCAAAATACGCCATATAAATCGTTTACTCACCTCTTTTACATTTTAATAGGTGTTCGTGACGTGCTTCGCAGTACTATTTCCCTATTACTGCGTTAAAAATTATTTCCATAGCTACGGCTATGCAAATAATTTTCGCCTTCTAATAGGAAAATATATTCCATCCGGATAGCTATCGGATTTATTTATAGCGTATTTTGATATCAAATTGGTATTAGTCCTGAAAAGAAAATTATTAAATATTTGTCAGGATTAAAGCATATTAATGTCTATTAACAAAATACCATATTTATCATATTGAATAATTTTATTTCTTTGCAACCGTTTTAAAGAGAGAATATTTTGATTGGTAAAGCAGAAATAATAGATGTAAATACACCCACATGGGAGCAGGTTTTACAGTGTAAATTGGTATTAGTTGACTTTTGGGCACCATGGTGTCATCCTTGTAAAGTACAAGAGCCAATTATTAAAGAGTTAGCAATGGAAATTGATGTAGTTAGTTTTGTAAAAATGAATATTGATGATAATCGGTATTTGTCGCAGAAGCTTGGAATAAGAAATATTCCCACATTAGTACTTTACGATAATATGATTGAAATGGAGCGTTTTGTGGGCTTACAATCAAAGGATTTTCTTAGAAAATCCATTAATAAATATGTAAATAAATAAACTATATATTATGATTAAAACTAAATTAGTTGTTTTAAGTCTGAGTCTTTTGCTAGTTTCAGCTGTTATAACATCAGGATTCGTTGACTTATATAAAGAGTCGCCAAATGTAAGTGAAGCAAGTAAAAAAATTAAACCTACGACTTTTACTGATGCTAATTTTAAGAAACTTATAGCAGAGGGAGTTACTATGGTTGACTTTTGGGCTACTTGGTGTGGTCCCTGCATTAAACAAGGCCCTATAATTGAGGAGATTGCCAATGATTTTAATGGTAGAGCAGTTATTGGGAAGCTTGATGTTGATAAAAACGAGAAAATGCGAGATGATTATTATGTGCGTACTATTCCTACAATAATTTTTTTCAAAGATGGTAAAGTAGTTGAGCGCTTAGTTGGAATGCAGTCCAAAGAAAAGCTAGCAAGAGTTCTAAAACGTTACTCATAATGGAGCAAGAGCAGAATATTTGGAAGCGTAGATTTTTAAAAATATTTAC
>JAOZKO010000392.1 GCA_029935325.1 Bacteroidales bacterium | reverse complement strand
ATTTAATCAGTCTATCGCCATCAATGTACAAATAATTGAAAAATGAGTTATTAAATACATTCCTATTTAAGGTTTTTGAAACGATACATGACTTATTATTAAATAGAGAAACAGTATCCAATTTAACACCTGCTTTAGCAAGGTTTGATTTATGCTTTTTATAATAATCGTATCTAAGACTATATTTAGCTGTAGGTTCCTTTTCAATACTAAAACCATCAACAAACGAAATAGTCATATTCTCATTTCCCTGGATTATGGAAAAGTCTCCTTTCAGAAAGCCTTGATAATCCATCAATGCGAATACATCCATTCCTTGATCATTTCGAATCCAAAGCGAATCAACTAAAACACCTTGTTCATAATTAAGCATAATGCGAACATTCTGAACAATCTCATATGCTTCCCATTTTGTAGCACCACTAGACCGAATCGCTTTTCTACGTTTTACAAAAGCTGTATAATACCATTCTCCATCAGGCCAACCATTTTCATAGTTTGCCTTGAGTTCCACATTATAGCTATAATAAAATCCATCATTATTTGTATTATAATCCTTAGTCGTATATGAATAATTCCAGAGTCCTTGCTTCCAACCATCTTTATATTCACCTGTTATATTGCGATATAGCCTTGCTCCTGTATTTTTTATCTTTACATTATACCGAAAGCTACCATGCTTAATTTGCTTTGCTGTTTTGCTATCCTTATAATAGCTATAATTTGCAGTGGCTAATTCATTTTTATCATTTGGGAATGCACCTTCGTACCGCAAAACTTTCTGCCCAACAGCGGCAAATGAAACTAAAACTGAAACAACTATAATTACAATTCGCATATTTTCTTTACTAAAGGGTATAACCAAATTTCTTTAATTGCTTTTCATTCTCACGCCAATCTTTACTCACCTTCACAGTGATATCAAGATAAATATGCTTATCCACAAAAGCTTCAATATCTTTACGTGAGTCTATTCCCACACGCTTTATCGCTTGCCCATTTTTTCCAATAATAATCATCTTCTGCGTCTCTCGAATTACATATATTGTTGCTCTAATATCAATTCGATTCTCCAGCTCTTTATACTCTTCCACAACAACCTCAGTGGAGTAAGGAATTTCTTTTTTATAGTTTAAGAGTATTTTTTCACGAATAATTTCTGACACAAAGAAACGCATGCTTTTATCTGTCAGCTCATCTTTTGGATAAAAAGCTGGGCTTTCAGGTAATAGTTCAATCAATCGTTCACGAAGAGTATCCACATTAAAATTGTGCAAAGCTGATATTGGCAGAATCTCAGCATTGGGCAATTGTTGATTCCAAAATTCTACACGCTTTTCAAGAATTTCTTGGTTGGATAAATCAATTTTATTCAATAATACGATTATACTAGAATTTGATTTCTGCATTTTAGACAAAATGCTTTCATGCAGTGTATCGCCATTTACTTCAGTTACATACAGAAAGATATCAGCATCCTCCAATGCACTTTCTACATATGACATCATAGCCGCATGCAATTTATATCCAGGCTTATCAATAATTCCAGGAGTATCACTAAAAACAATCTGATAATCATCACCATTCAACATCCCCATAATTCGATGACGAGTTGTTTGCACCTTAGAAGTAATAATAGACAAGTTCTCCCCAACTAAAGCATTCATTAATGTTGATTTACCCACATTAGGACTGCCCAAAATATTAACAAAGCCTGCTTTATGTTTTGTTTCATTCATATTTAAATAATTTTATGCAAAGTAAGGAAAATATTCAAGGCTGAATTTGTTTTTTTTCTGGCATCCAAAATAGCATTTTATACTGATAATGCCCTATAAATATGTAGAAATCGCCTAAAGAATAACAATGCTGCAGAAGCCAAACCTGCTACAAGCCCAACCCACAGTCCCATCACACCCCAATCTAGAATAAAAGCAAATAAATAGCCCAAAGGCAGACCAATAAAAATGTAAGAAAGAGCTGAATAAATCATGGCGTGTTTCACATCAGCTAAGCCTCTTAGAGCGCCCAAAATTACAACCTGAGTTCCGTCAAAAAGCTGGAATACAGCTGCCATAATCAGCAGTTGAGCAGCTAATGAAATTACTTCTAGATCATGAGAATATAGCTCTGGAAGCAAGTTTCTAAATAATAGAAAGCTCAAGGCTGAAAAACTCATAAAGACCCATACTAGATGAACAGATGCATAGGTTGCTTTTTTTACACCTTGAAAGTCGGCGTTACTATATTGATGAGACACCCGAATGGTGGTAGCTGAACTAATCCCAGTAACAATCATAAAAGTAACCGTTGCTAAGCCAATGGCAATTTGGTGAGCAGCTAAGGGCACAACCCCAATCCAACCAGCCATAATTGCTGTAAGTGCGAAAGCTAATACCTCGAGTAGTATTTGCAAAGAAATGGGCATTCCCATTTTAATCAGATTCATCACAGAAGAATATTTTACACGACTATGCCATGCATAAACCCAATATCGCCAAAACATTTTACGATATCTAAAGACAATGAAAAATACAATGGGCATCATAATTCGAGACAAGAGAGTAGCAAAACCTGCTCCATTGAGTCCATAGGCATCAAAACCCCATTTTCCAAATATTAAAACATAGTTTAATACTATATTAAGAAAAT
>JAOZKO010000391.1 GCA_029935325.1 Bacteroidales bacterium | reverse complement strand
AAAAACCGATGAAGACGAATCAGCAAAAGATTTATATCCTAGAGCAGGTATTTATGCTGAATTTGGCAAAATAATTTGCATTTCTGTTTCCTTCTTTCACAAAGGCCAATTGAGAGTTAAATCCTATTATGGACATGATGAAAAGCAATTACTAATTGAGTTTAAGGATTTATTGGACCAATATTTCAATACACCATATCACTTACTTTGTGGCCATAATGCCAAGGAATTTGATTTCCCATATATAGCGCGTAGGATGCTTGTAAACAGAATTGTACTGCCAAGTATATTAGATTTAGCAGGCAAAAAACCTTGGGAAGTTGGTCATCTTGATACTATGCACCTATGGAAATTTGGTGATTTCAAAAACTATACTTCCTTGGAAGTACTTGCAACACTTTTTGATATTCCCACTCCCAAAGACGATATTGATGGCAGCGATGTATGGAAAGTTTATTGGCAGGATAAGGACCTTGAAAGAATAAAAACCTATTGCGAAAAAGACACCATTACAGTAGTTCGACTATTTCAAGCCTTTAGATGTGAAGAGCCAATTGCTGAGGATTTGATATTTTATAGTGAGTAGAAGTTAATAGTGACTGCCTTACTACTTGATAATTGAGTTACTTTCTCCTAACCATTAGTAATGATGGGGTATTGATAAGCAGTCAGGAATGACCGCCTTACTTAAACGGACTAACAAAACCATCAAAACCAGGAGAAACCAAATCTTTTTCAGAAAGGATAGGATTTTCAATTTTCCAATCAGAGTCATTCCAAAGGATACTGCCATTGAATTCTAATGCCTCCTTTTTGTCCATTACACCCAATCTTGTTATTAAGAAGACTCCTATAACACAATAAGTTTCTTAACTAATGACAACTCTTGATTCCATATCCGAACAAAATATTGACCTTTTGGCAAATCAATATTTAGCTTAATACTTTGGCTAGTCCTTTCTATTTTTTGTTCAGTTTTATATACTTGCTTTCCTTCCAAACTATAGATAGCAATTTCTGTTTTACCAATCACATTATCAAACTTCACATTTAGATAATTCATTGCATTTATAGGGTTTGGATAAACAGTCACTTTAGACTCCGTTTCATTTATAAATACTGCCACCCAGTTGTAGCTAACTGTTTTTCCATCAAAGTCTACTTGAGTTAAGCGATAATATGAAGTTCCATCAAAAGGTTTGTTATCTACAATCATATACTCATTGAGAGTACTAGAATTCCCAGCACCTTTAATACGCCCCATCTCTTCTATAATATCACCACCAATTGAACGCTCAACAATAAAATAATCATTATTCTCCTCTGATGCTGTTTTCCAATCAAGCATCACGACATTTCCGTCAGCAATTGCATCAAAACTCAAAAGTTCGATAGGCAATGTATTTGTTGTATTATCAGTAGAACCTAAGCTAAAAGGGCTATAGTTACTCACTCCTGTTACACTAATGCTACCTGCATTCTCAGAGTTTAAACCTACAGAGCCAGTATTTGAGTATGTCCCACTTTCAGCAGTCCAACTGGTTCCATAATGCATAATTCTTAGATCAGAGAAACTTCCTATTCCACTCCATTTCGAGTCTTCCCAATACAAAGTAACTGTAGCTGATACAATTCCTCCATCTCTACCCAAATCCCAATATTCATTATCACTTACTTTTGTAATTGGAGAGCTGAAATTTGTATTATCAGACGGTTTTGCATTATTGTATTCTGCTGTAAAATAATCACTTCCTGATAAGCTAGAAATTCCAATTCTAGCATATTTACCACCATCACCTGTAGGGAATACAAAATCTCCACTACCATCCTTACGTACAGGGCCATCAATATGACTGCTATTGCTACCACCAGTAACAGCTGTTGCAGAACTTCCAAATATCAATAAATTTGAAGATGTTGTATTAATAATACCCGATGTAAGTGTTAAGGTATTCGAAACATTTGCAGTATGACTTAGTGTTATCCCTGATGAATTATTAGCTATCAAGTTATAAAATGTAGTTGTTGCGCTGCCACCAATTGTTTGTGCTGATGTACCACTAAAAGTAATACTGCGGGTTCCTTGAGTAAATACACCATTATTAGTCCAGTTACCACCAAGGCTAATATCATAACCATTAGAGTTAAGTATAGTACTCGAATTAATAATGATATCCTCAGCGGCATCCATTGTTCCTGACAAAGCTATAGTACCTGTACCACCATCATTTACAACTTCTAAATTTGTAAAGTTCAAACCACTTGCTATAGACCTGCTAGAGCCTGTAGTAGTCTTAACTTTCAGATTGTAATAGGTGTATTTGTTTCGTATGGTTTGGGTATTTGAACCACTATAATAAACCGTACTGTTTGTACCACAATCCAATTCACCATCAATATCAGATATTTTATCTCTAATTTCAACAGTACCCGAGTCTGTATAAAAATAATCATTTGAAGTTTTTAAACGTAAATTATCTATTTTTATGATTTTACTACCTAAATAGAATTTCCCAGAATTTATTACAACAAACTTAGTAACATCTAATATATCAGTCTCTGCACGATAAATTCCTCCATCTATTTTCAAGAGAACATCAGTATAAGTACCATTACCTTTAAAGAAATTATTTGATCCATACAAAAACGTATTCTTAGTAC
>JAOZKO010000390.1 GCA_029935325.1 Bacteroidales bacterium | reverse complement strand
CTGTTTCATCAATGCCTGAGCCATTACAATGGTTAGCAGCAATAATACCAACTACTCCAATGATGGAAGCCATGAAGCGATTATTTGTTATGGGAGGCAATTGGGGGGATGTATTCCATCAATTTCTGCATCTGTCAATATTATTGGTTGCAACTCTTGTCCTTTTGCTATGGCGATTGCAATTTATTAGAAATCGTAAGATTATTGTTCTTTCCTAAGTTTATATTTACTTTATTATCAGATAATTATACAAGTACAATATTTAATTAAGTTTTTTATTATTAGCTATTTGCGACTAGGTGTCTTTGCAATGACAAAAACTTATCGAAGTGTTGTAATAAAAAACACTAATAAAGTTTTATTTAATTCATACTTTTCTTAAATTTGCTAACTAATTATATTTTTAGTGTTGTTAGATTCTTTTTATTGGTCTAAGTACACCGCCAACAACTAAGAAAATGTAACTTATATATTAGCCTTATGATTTTCTCACTTAGTAATATAGTTAAAAAGCTTACTCAAGAACCAGAGAAAAACATTTTGGTTATCATAAAGGAGATCAAATTAGCACTTGGCGGACGACTTTGTTCATATAATAAAATTGATGTTAAAAGCTCGATGCTAGTTGGTGTAACTAGTGAGATGAATATTGATTATAAACATATTATTGATGATGCCAAAGGTTATATATGTTATGAAACAACCATGGCAGGTTTTGATAGCCCAGTTATTATTAACGACTTAAGCAAAACAGACTATGCTCTTTCTGATCCACGTGTTAGTAAATTAAACTTAAAGTCATATCTTGGAGTGCCTATTAGAGTGGATAATATTGTGATTGGCTCTTTGGCAATAGTTGATACTGTTGTAAGGGATTTTACTGAAGAAGAAGTAGAGGCAATTAATAACTTTGCATCATTGCTTATGCTTGAAGAAGCGCATGTTATTTCTTACAAGCGATTGATGGAAGCTAGTGAAAAAGCAGATAATGCAAACAGGCAGAAAACGTTATCATTAGCAAGTATGTCGCATGAACTTCGTACTCCTTTAAACTCAATTATTGGTTTTTCTGATTTGCTATTAGACGAAGATACAACAGATGAAGAAAGAGGTCAGTTTACTAAGCTTATTCAAACTGCCGGTAGATCTTTAATGCAATTAATTGCTGATATTATTGACATATCTAAGATAGAAGTAGGAGAGGTTATAATACAGAAGACGAAATTTAATGTTAATACCTTCTTGCAGGAAGTATTTTTAATGTTTAAACATGAAAAAGAAAATAGAGGTAAATCAAATATTGAACTCAAATTAATTTTGTCAGATCAAATTAACGACTTACGAATAGAGACAGATTCTCATCGACTTCGTCAGGTATTTAGCAATTTGCTTACAAATTCTTTAAAGTTTGTAGATGAAGGATATATTGAGTTTGGATACTCAAGTATTTCGCCAGATAATATTCAGTTCTTTGTAAAAGATACAGGCGTAGGTATTGGTGCCGACAAAAAGGAAGTAATATTTGATCAGTATGGTCAAAGTAAAGATACTTATTCCAGAAACAGAGAGGGTACAGGGTTAGGATTAGCTATTAGTAAATCGTTTGTAGAGTTGTTGGGTGGCAATATTTGGGTCGATTCAGAACTAGATGAAGGGTCCACATTTTATTTTACAATCCCGCTTAGCTCTGACCTATCCACTCAAAAAAGTGATTTGTTTTATCATTATTTAGAAGTTCAAAATGTTAATTGGTCTAATCACACAATACTTGTGGTAGATGATGTTAGGCAAAACTTTATTTATTTAAATGGTTTATTGCATCACACTAAAGCAGAAATATTATGGGTACGTAATGGCAAGGAGGCTGTTGACATTTGTCGTGAAAATAATTCTATTGATATGGTTCTGATGGACATAAGAATGCCAGTTATGGATGGCTTTGAAGCATCGCAAATTATTAAGAAAGAGAATCCTAATATTTTTATTGTTGCTCAAACAGCATTTTCAAGTCCCGAAGACAGAAAAAGATGTATGGATAGTTTATGTGATGGTTATCTTACAAAACCCATTGATTATAAAGAACTATTTTCAATATTAACAAAATTGTTTGGGTAGGTTCGTATACATTTATCGCATATACGAATTTTGATTTTATACAACTTCTAATAATTTTTCAAAATATTTTTGATAAATATATAATTATCATTTTGCCAATTTTCCTTATATTTGCTATGAATGAGTTTAGAAGCAAAAAAAATACTGGTTAGTTACTGGGGGTTTTCTAATTTTCGACCTATGCAGGAGGAAATTATTGACTCAATACTTGATGGCAAAGATACTCTTGCTTTATTACCCACGGGTGGAGGAAAGTCACTTTGCTTCCAGGTGCCAGCATTAGTAAAAGAAGGTACTTGTATTGTTATTACGCCATTAATTGCTCTGATGAAGGATCAGATTTCCAACCTCAAAAAAAACAAAATAAAGGCAGCAGCAATTTATTCAGGCATGTACCGCGACGAAGTCGAATCTGTTTATTCAAATGCCATGGCTGGTAACCTTAAGTTTTTATACATATCACCCGAAAGACTTGCTACTTCTATTACTCGCGATGTTATAAGTAGGATGAAGGTAAGTTTGTTAGCCGTAGATGAGGCGCATTGTA
>JAOZKO010000389.1 GCA_029935325.1 Bacteroidales bacterium | reverse complement strand
GAAGGCTTCACATGCCGTGCAAAACGTCGCAACTTCTCAACTTCTCCGACTCTCAACTCTCCGTCCTTCACCTTACTTTTTCTTTTAAAAAAATTGCCTATTACAATTAAAAAAATACCTTATCTTTACGCATTCTAAATAAAAATAAGGATTTAGAAGCAACAACTTGTAATTTAGCAATATACAAATATGAAATACAATACAGAGAAAGTGCTTGACACTTTAAAAATGGTAAAACACCCCGAAACGGGTAAAAGTATAGTGGAATCGGGAATGGTTGAGGACCTTGAAATTACTGATAATAAAATAAAATTTTCATTAGTAATTAAGAGCAGTAAAGACCCCTTTTCAAAATCATTAATAAAAGCATGCGATAGAACATTAAAGTTTTATCTTGACGAGAATATTGAAGTAGAAATTGAAACCAAGGTAGCGCATTTTGAAGCTGCTAGTTTTAAAGCTCCTAGTCGTCCGTTTTCTGGCGTTAAAAATATTATTGGTGTAGCTTCAGGAAAAGGTGGAGTTGGAAAATCTACTGTTGCAGCAAACCTAGCAATTTCATTAGCAAAAACTGGCGCAACTGTTGGATTATTGGATGCTGATATTTACGGGCCTTCTGTTCCATTAATGTTTGATTTGGTAGATGCTCGCCCAGTAGCAACTCAAGAAAATGGTAAAACATTAATTGAGCCATTAGAGAAATATGGCATAAAACTTCTTTCAATTGGGTTCTTTGTGGATTCAGACAAGGCTCTAATCTGGAGAGGTTCAATGGCAACAAATGCTCTAAACCAATTTATAAATGACGGAAACTGGGGCAAACTTGATTATGTAGTAATTGATATGCCTCCTGGAACTGGCGACATTCACCTTACTCTTGTTCAGGCAATTGGCATCACAGGAGTGGTAATCGTTAGCACTCCTCAAGAAGTTGCTTTAGCTGATGCACGTAAAGGTGTTTCAATGTTCCAACAAAAAGACATCAATGTACCCGTGCTTGGTTTAGTTGAAAATATGGCATATTTTACTCCTGCTGAACTTCCTAATAATAAATACTATATTTTCGGTAAAGAAGGAACCAAAAATCTTGCAGCGAAAATGAATGTGCCATTGCTAGCACAAATTCCTATAGTACAAGATATTATGGAAGCTGGAGAAAAAGGCAAGCCAATAGCATTAAATGCTGATGACCCAATGGGACAAGCTTTCCGCCGATTAGCAGATAATGTAATAAAGCAAACTGAGATCAGAAATAATGAGATGGCTCCTACTAAGAAAGTGGAGATTAATCCTGATGCATCTTGCTCTACTAATTAGTAAATAGACATTATAACAATTAAAATCGTATGGCAGTATTTATCTATTTCCGTTTATCTTCGTTATTATTATTGTCCATAGCAACGGCTATGCAAAAGAAAAATGCCTTGGTAAACGAAAAAATCTTAAATCCTGCCTGCATACGACTTCAATCATTATAAAGCCTAATACAAGAATAATATAACCATATAAATTTACAATTATGGAAAATGACAATAGAGACGAACTTGTTAAGAAAGTAAATAATGTTATTGATCAAATAAGACCTTATTTGGTAGCCGATGGAGGTGATATTGAATTTGTTAGACTAACTGACAATAACGAAGTACAAGTTGAGCTAAAAGGCGCATGTGCCACTTGCTCAATGAGTATTATGACACTTAAACAAGGCGTTGAGCAAGCAATGGTGAAGGCATTACCCGAGATTAAATCTGTTGATGCTATTAATATTGCTTATTAATTAACGCAAAATAGATTGCTTCTAATGCTGAAATGCAGAATATGATGATATATATTATTGTAATATTTTAGCATTTCAGCATTAAACTATTTAAGCATTCACACCAATGAGTAGTCATTTACATATACTAAAAAACTATCTTAATCATTGGTTCAAAGCCAAGGGCAGACATAGTATTCACTCCCCATTCCTTTTTAGCCTTTACGAAAACTGTATAAGTAATATTGCCAAATATCCTTTTGAAAATTCCATTGAACAAATTCGAACAAACTTATTATCTAATAATAATTTAATTGCTGTTAATGATTTGGGAGCAGGATCAAAAATTGACAATTCACAAAAAAGAAAGATTAGCCAAATTGCCAAATACTCTCTTAAATCACAAAAAGAAGCAATATTCCTAGCCTGCTTTAGCAAACATATTTCAGCACAAAACATAATAGAATTAGGGACTTCGTTTGGAACAACCACCTTATATATAGCAAAGCATAATCAAAAGGCCCAAATTCACACCATAGAAGGTAGCCCTGAAATTGCTAAAATTGCCTCTTCAAATTTTCAACAGCTTAATTTTGAGAATATTAAACTCCACATTGGTAATTTTGATGATATCCTTCCAAAACTATTAAATGAAATTACTGCTGATATAATTTATATCGATGGCAATCATACCAAGGAAGCTACACTTCGCTATTTTGATATGGCATTAGAAAAAATCAATCCAAAAGGCTTTATGGTTTTTGACGATATATATTGGTCCAAAGGAATGACCAAAGCATGGAAAAGTATTATTAAACATCCTAGAGTAAGCATAAGTATTGATTTCTTTCACCTAGGAATTATTAGTATCGATCAGGATTTTACTAAACAGGATTTTAGGCTTAGGATGTGAG
>JAOZKO010000388.1 GCA_029935325.1 Bacteroidales bacterium | reverse complement strand
TACTTACTAAAAATGCCGAAAAACTCGAGAATAATAAAAACCAATTAGCCAAAAAAAACTTTACCTTCGCACTTGCAATGCAGCCATTAAATTTACCCGAAATACAATATAAATCCCGGACTAACTCAAAGGGAAAAGTCGAAGTACTTGATACTATTCGAAATAAATATATTGTACTTACTCCTGAAGAAAATGTACGCCAACACTTTATATATTATCTAATTCAAGACAAGGAGTTTCCTGCATCATTAATGGCTATTGAAAAAGGTCTTAAAGTCAATCATTTGCAAAAACGAACTGATATTGTACAATATGCTAAAGATGGCAAACCATTAGTTATTATTGAGTGTAAGGCGCCTCATATTAAGATTAATGAGGATACTTTTGCTCAAGCGGCAATGTATAATATAAAGATGAAGGTGAAATACCTGATTATGACAAACGGTATCGAGCATTTTTGCTGTAAGGTTAATTACCAGACTCATAAGCTTGAATATCTAAAAGCAATACCAAATTACAATGATTTATAAATATCAGCTATAGCCATGCAACAATTAGGAGTACTTAAGAAAATGCTGCCAGGACTTTTACCAATTCTTATTTTTATCATTGCTGATGAAATCTGGGGAACAAAAATAGGGCTTATTATTGCTGTGATTATTGGTATTATTCAGCTTTTCTATTTTGCATTTAAAGAAAAACGGCTTGAGAAATTTGTCCTATTCGACACCTTACTGATAATTGCCATGGGGAGTATTTCAATACTTTTGGATAATGATGTTTTCTTCAAATTAAAACCTGCAATAATTGAACTAATAATGATTTCAGTTCTAGCATTTTCACTTTTTTCAAAGCATAACCTAATGCTAAATATGTCGAAAAGATATATGAAAGGCGTGGAAATAAATGAAGCTCAGAATCAGATGATGCAAAAGAGTATTCGTAACTTATTGATAATACTTGCCTTTCATCTCCTACTGACTATATACGCTAGTATTTGGATGAGTACAGAAGCATGGGCATTTATTAGCACTGCTCTATTCTATATTTTGATATTGGGGTATTTTGGTTTTGAGTTCTTGCTACGATATATCAAAAACAAAAACATTGAATATCTACCAATTGTTGACCAAGAAGGCAAAGTAATAGGAAAGGCTAGCCGAGAAGAATGCCATAGAAACCCCAAATTAATTTACCCAGTGGTTCGCTTACATATTCTTAATAGTAAAGGAGAAATATTGCTTCAAAGAAGAAATATAAAAAGTGATATTGAGCCAGGGAAATGGGATGCTGCTGTAGCTGGGCATGTGCATTTTGGTGAGGATATTGAAACTGCTGTACGGAGAGAATGCAAAGAAGAACTGAATTTTGACATAAAAGGATTTCAACTGGTGAACAAAAGACTCTTTAAAGCAAAAAGTTCAACAGCTCTAATGTTTATTTTTGCTAGCATTTACAACGAAACTCCTAGGATAAATACTCAGGAAGTGGAAGAAGTAGCCTTCTTTAAAATAGAAGAAATAAAACCACTAATTACTAATGGCAAGGCAAGTAAAGGATTAGAAGAAGAATACGGATTAGTATTAACCTTAAGAAATAATCTAAATACATTATGAGTTATAATTTGATTTCAAAGAAAGAGATAGAGGATGCACATCTTCGAATAATTCCGTATATAAACCAAACTCCTATTATGAGTTCACAGCAGATAAACAATATTTTCGGCTGTGAAATTCTTTTTAAATGTGAAAATTTTCAAAAGGTAGGAGCCTTTAAAACTCGTGGAGCGGTAAATGCGGTTTTCTCTTTAGACCAAGAACAAAAGAAATATGGAGTTTGCACCCACTCTTCTGGAAATCATGCACAAGCATTAGCTAGGGCAGCTTCATTAGCGAATATTACCGCTCATATAGTAATGCCAAATAATGCACCAAAAGTTAAAGTAGCCGCAGTAAAAGATTATGGCGGAAAGATATATTTTTGTGAACCATCTCAAGATGCGCGAGAAGAATTACTTAAAGAAGTAATGGAGGAAACTAAGGCTACATTTATTCATCCCTACGACAAACTAGAGATAATAGCAGGACAAGCCACTGCAGCTAAAGAACTTATAAATAGTGTTTCAGATTTAGATATGATTATTGCTCCTGTTGGTGGCGGTGGACTTTTAAGTGGAACAGCACTAAGCAATTATTATTTTTCCAAAAACAGTTTGGTAATAGGTGCCGAACCAAAAAATGCTGATGATGCATTTCGCTCTTTTAATAGTGGGGAATTTGTCAGCGCTGGTAATCCAAAGACTCTTGCTGATGGTTTGCTAACTTCTTTGGGTGATTTTACTTTTCCTATTATTAAGGAGTATGTGGACAAAATATTTACTTGCAGCGAAGATAATATTGTAAAATCCATGCAGCTTATCTACGAAAGAATGAAAATAGTAGTAGAGCCATCCTCAGCAGTTGCACTTGCTATTATTATGGAGAATCCTGATTTTTTCAGAAACAAGAAACTTGGAATTATTATAAGTGGTGGCAATGTAGATTTAGAAGGTTTTTTTAATACTTTTGAAACCTAAACATTATATCAGTTTGCCAATTAATAAACTAGTAGAGATATACAAATGAGCAAAGGAAAATTATACTTAATACCTAATACCATTGGAGAAGGTGAT
>JAOZKO010000387.1 GCA_029935325.1 Bacteroidales bacterium | reverse complement strand
ACTTGAAATATCTACTGAGAAATAATCACCCATATCATCATCTGCAAGATGATAAGAAATTGTCTTTTTTTCTGAAGATGCATAAGAGGATGATTTAGAAGTTGACCAGTTGAATTTAAACTTCACTCCACCTTGAGTGTTTACATAAGGTCCACCAACTTGAGCATTGAATCCTAATGCAATGCTAACTTCTGCATTTAAATGTACTGTATAAGATACGGTTGAGGTTTTTGACTCACCGCTGGTTTTAGAACTAGTATAACTTGTGCCTCCACTAAATGAGATATTTTCTGCGTTGTTTGTAATTGTTGGATTTAATGAGTCAATTTCCCATGTATTAGAATTTGGAACAAAAACATAGTTATATGTCGTGTCAGATTCAAATGCATCTATACGTTCTTGTGCATTATTATCTACCACCTGATTCCATACATCTATATAATTTTGATAAGTATCAACAGAATCGCCTGTTGCAAGATTACGTATAGTTGTGAGATTTGGAATAAGTGTATTTAAAATAAACTCTTCTGTATAAATATAAGTTGTTTGAATACTATCCATTCCCCATGTTAATGATGTGTCTCTTACTATTTCGCAATTATCGGCATCGTATTCTAACACATCAGTTAGTGCATAAACCATATTAAATGAACCACCAACATAAACATCAGCATCATGACCAATTAATAAATTCGAAGAACTTGTATTAAAAGATTCTGTAGCTTCATAAGTTCTTGTTTCAGTGGTGTTTTCATTATTATCTCTTCCAATAAACACTTCGCCTTTAGTTTGCATATATGCATCAAACGAAATCTTCAGCCATTCGCTTCCACCTTTATAACCTGCCTTTATATCCCAAAACACACCGCCTCCTCCACCATAACTTGCGGATAGGGAATTTGTCCTTGACCATGAAGTTCCTTCTGATATAGAACTAAAGCTACCATCTCCCGGTGGATCATGAAGAATAAAGAAAGGTAACTCCGGTGTTTTCGTAATAAATGTTTGTGTACGAGGTTGATGTCCATCAATAAAAGCCCATATAAACTCTGAATCATCACCAATATCTAGCTGAAGCATTCGCTGATAGGGATGGTCACCACCATCGGCAAGATTAATATTTTTGGGTTCAATAAAATAGAATCCATATTCATCCTCTATTTGCACACTTGTTTGTCCTGTTCCACTTATGTCATCATATATATCAATTGTACCTGTATCAAGGAAACAAGTAGTTGTATAGCCATTATACTCATAACTTTCACTTATCTGAATCACTATTGGATAAGTAAAATTCTGCATCATATAATAAACGGAATTGTAATCCTGTACGCAGATTGTATCAGGTAAATTAGAAACTTCTATAACAGTTCCTGCATGATAAATATAATCTACACGAGGCATAACAGCAGAAGTTACTTCATCTCCTTCGGTATACATTGTAGTGCTTTCTGGGGTTATTATCGTGTCGCCATTAGCATAAATAGTAGTATCAGCTGGTGTTGTAACGTATGTTGTATCTGTGACTGTTTCAGTAGTAGTATCCCTAACTGATAAATCGATTGTAATTGGCAACAAAAACTGATTGATAATATTTGTATTGGGAGGAGATACACTATTTAATTCAACATAATATTCCTGTGCAGGTACAACAGCATATAGTATTCCACTGGCATCGGTATTAAATGTTTCATTATAACTGCAAGAGGAAGTAGTTGATAGTTTAATTTGGGCATTATCGACAATAATATTATTACATCCTCCTCGGAGAGTAACCATAAGGGTATCCGTTTCAGTATTTTCGAAATCTATACCTGACACATCATCTTGGACATTGACAGTTATTGAAGACGGTGAAAAACTGTGATGCAAATATTCACAACTAACTGTATGATTGCCCATATCATTAATTGAAAGTGCATACTCACCTGAACTATTTGTTGTAACTCCAGTTGAGCTTTGATTAAGATAGATCAGGACACCTTCTACAGGGCAAGTGGTGCCAGCATAAGTAATTACACCTTCAAGAGTTAAAACCGTGGTGTCTGTAAAATTAACACCTGCCTGAGTTGGTCCCATTGTACTCAATGTTCTTTCTTTTGAGGCTGGCACAAAAGCATGCCCTGTTTTACTAGGAGTAATTGTAAATGTTGCATTATCGTAATAATAAATATTTTCGATACTGTATTCTCCTTGTGCATTAGTTGTATCGAAAAATAAATATAGACCAGTAAAGTTCCCGTCGCTTACCCAGCCTTCTGCTTCAACAATAACACCTTCTACACCTGCACCATATGGGCTAGTAACAGTTCCGCTAATGGCGCCATTAGGAAATACAAAGCCATAGTCAGTTGTATTACTTGCAGCAATAACTTGTCCGGTACTATTATGAGGGATAGCTTCATATTCATGTACTACTCCCGGAATAGCATCATTATCATCATAATATAAGATGATATTGTTTTGTACAAGAGTTAATTGCTGTCCATCACGCTTTATTTCAACAGAACTGGGGTTGGTACCAAAGTTTTCAAATTCCCAAGTGATTTTTACTTTGTCAGGATAATCGCCTTCGGTTGCTTCCATATTCATATTTTGTGCATTAATATTTAAGACGCCAAATATTAATATGAAAAAGACAAGTAATGAAACAACACTATATTTTTCTATTTTAAATTTGAATTTATTCT
>JAOZKO010000100.1 GCA_029935325.1 Bacteroidales bacterium | reverse complement strand
AAAACGCCAATTTCTTCGTTATACTCGTTTTTGAAACAGTCATTTGCAAAAGCAATTCCGATAGCTATCGGAACCTTATTTTCAAAAACTTCGCAAGCCTCGAACTTGACGTTTTCTACCTAAACACACGGAAAACTAGTGTTTCTACCCAGTCACTACATAATATTTCCAAAGATTAAAGCCTATTTTTATCAATAAAAATAGGCTTTAATTATTAGTTTAATTAATATACTCTATTCAACTATTAATCTTTCCGTTATAGATACATTATTTACTTTCACTCTAAGCAAATAATATCCTGTTTTAATATTATGATTTAATTGGTTTTGTCCGTTTGAAAATGATACTTTATTAGACTGTATCAGCCTACCATCAATACTATAAATTTCTGCAATTGCTTCTCCTGAATAATCACCATAAGTCAAATTTAATATTCCATTTGAATTCGGATTAGGATAAATTGCAAAGTCAAATTCATTACCAATATTTATGCTTTTCCAATTAAACGCCTCTGTTTTTCCATCAAAATCAGTCTGACGAACTCTATAATAAACTATTCCACTAGGTGGGTTTTTATCAATAATACTATATGATTTAATAGTATTGCTATTTCCTGCACCCTTAAGCGTTGCAATGGTTTCAATTTGCTCACCATCAGTTGTTCGCTCAATACTAAAGTAATCATTATTCTCTTCAATTGCCGTTGACCAATTCACTAATACTCCCTCTTCTATTTTATCAAGCTCAAAGCTATTCATTTTTATCGGAAGTGTATTGCTAGTATTATCGGTAGTTGCAAAAGCAAATGGACTAAAATCAGTAACAGTATTTGCTGTTATAGTACCACTACTAGCAGTACCCGTTGTTGCATCATTACCCATATTCTCCCAAGTAGAACCATTATAATGCCCTATACGTAAATCGCTTAAGGTCTGAATTCCACTATAGGTTCCATCGTACCAATAAAGCGTGACGTTTACACTTGATGTACTTCCCACTCTATCTAAATCCCAATATTCAATTAGGCTAACCTTTGTTAATGGAGATTCCATTGAGGAAGTATTTGAGTGCTCATCAGAGTGATAATGCGCTGTAAATTGCGTTGAACTTGCTGGTGCACTGATGGCAATTGGAGAATATTTTCTAAAATCACCAATATGGAAAGTATAGGCACTTGTTCCGTCTTTACGTAGTGGTCCATCAACGTAACTATATGAACTACCACCAACTGTACTGCAGCTAGCATCAATTATTATTAGTGCTGAAGTACTACTATACACCACTCCATTTGTTAAAGTAAAAGTATTGCTTACATTAGTTGTTTCTTCCACATAAACATCACCATAACTTTTATTAATAGTAAGATTATAAAAGCTTGTATTACCATAAATATGCGAAGAACCATTTCCATCAAATGTAACAGTATTAATTCCTAAAGTAATTGAACCATCATTATACCAATTCTTTTCTACATTTATATCATTACCATTCAAGTCTAAAATACAATATTCACCTACAGTGATATTTCCATCAAAATTCAGAGCTGAACCTAAAGTTGCAGTTCCACTGGATGTCGATAAATTTACTAATTCCAAATTCTGAAAATTTGAAGAAACATTAGATAAATTCCTAGTACCACTTGATATTCTAACTTTTAAGTTATAATAGGTTTTATTAATTATTGATTGCGAGTTGCTACCTGAGTAATAAAAAGTACCTGTTCCTGCAGTAAAAGTACCATCTAATGTTACCGTACCACCGGAGGAAATAATACCTGACGTAATAGTAGTTTCTGAACTAGCAATAGCTTTAAAACGATTGCTACAAACTAGGGATTTATCATTAACATATAATGAGCTCCCACCGTCTATATCAAATCTATAAATTGACAAATCCACATTTAAGGTATATTGAACACCACTTCCTCTTAATCTAAATCTAGCAGTTGAATAATCTCCACCCCCTGTAATAATATTATCAGAACCGTATAATAATATATTATAACCTCCAGTTACATCAAGCGTCCCTTCATTATTTATATTGCCATATACTTTTAAATTCTTATTACTGTTCTCAATAGTCAATGTTGCTCCAGATTGAATCTCAAGATTATTACAGTATCCATTATAAGTTGTTGGCAAATGAGGTTGATTACTTGGCCCTGATGGTATTATTACGTTATCTGCACTTGTAGGTACTGAATTATTACTCCAGTTTGCCGCTACAGTCCAATCTGTACTTGTACTTCCATCCCATTCAAAAAAGCTAATAGTTCTGTGTGTACTAGGGTCCTGGTCTGTTGAAGGATAGGTTGTTCCATTTAAATTAATATCATTTGTTGCTATATACCCATCAATTCCATTTCCATTTGTTGGATTACTATTAATATCATAAGCAACCCAAACATAAGATGTTCCACCAGGCATATCATAACTTAAGCTTGAAAAATTATACTTTCCTGAAGAAATTGTAGTCGATGATCCAATCTGGTGTTCTGTTGAAAATACATTTTCAGTTGTATGATATAATTTTACATTACCAACATCACTATTAATTGTATTCGATGCTGTTACATTAAGTGTATTCAAATTATATGCACCACCGGCTCCACTAATATCAAATTGAATTTTCAAAACTTCATTGTCTGTAGATGGATAAACATCAGCTGCGGAAGCTTGTGTAACAGTAATAGTAGGAGAACTTTTAGCTGGTGGAGTATATTCTCTCCATCTATCTTGAGTAGCACCATTTATATCTTGCCACTGATTTTTATATGAAGAATTTCCACTATGAATTCCCATATAAGCGCTAGTACTTATAGTTTCAGAACCAAGTTTAAGCACTATCTTATTGGATGTTTCATAAAAACTAACTTCCACATCAGCATATTTATTTTGATCAAATCTAATTTCTAGATTATCCATCTCTATTGAAAACACTCTATTAGGGGAAGTTCCTGTAGTTCTATAATAAACGTGAGAATTAGTACTCTCTATGCCGCAATCTTCCATTGCTAAACTAATAATCTCTCCCAGATTAGGAGAATATGAATTTATAGAATTATTATAGGTGTCTGATGCATCATCACTTGCAATACCATCAAGTCTTATAAATCCATTAGTACAAACACTCATTTCGTCTCCAACAAAATAATAGCTATCATAAAATTGGAAATTAAAAGGCCAAGCTACCATTGTATAACCATCATCCTTTTTATCACCTAGTCCATCATTTTGGAGCCAATCCAAATCCGCCACTTCAGTTCCACCAGCGGAGGTAGAACAATCAATCCAGGAGTAAGTAGTTCCTAAATCTCCAGTATTGGTAGTATAATTAAATGACTGTGCAAAAACCGATTGAGTTAAAAATGAGCACATCATAAAGAGCAATATAACATTAATACTTTTCATAGCATCGTTATTTATAGTTGTTTTAAAAAGCAAAAAACCAATAATCTGTCTAATTTTACAATAGACTTCACATTAGTTGAGCAAGAATAATATGTTAACAAGAATGTATGTGGTATCCAATCCACAAATCTGTAATGAGACTTATTTACGTATTCATTATAAAATAGTTACAAAATCAACTCAATAATATATTAAATATAAAACACCACAACACAATACGATACATATCAGAAACATACAAGCACTGGGTTTTATTCAAGAAAATAACAAATAGTAAATTAGCTCACGGATTGATTGTTACCGAAGCCTGTCGGATTCTTTCACTAACTTCTCATCTTTGCGGATATTTCGATTTGCAAGTATTAGCAATAAAACAGTAACAATAGGAAAATAAGCTGCAACATCATATATCACTTCACCTTTAACATCGGCAAAAGAAGCAACAGAATCGGCATATAGGAAAATGGAAATAAGAAGTCCAAAATTCACCAACATATTAATCATATTCAACAGCATTTGTTGCTTTCGGTTTTGAAACCTGAAAAGGCTATAAACACTTAAAAGTGCTAATACAATAGCTAATGCTGCTATTGGCCATATATTTGGCAAATCAACAGCAAAGCTTAAATGCTCAACTCCTTCAAAGTAAAATAAATTCATATAAAAAATATGATCACTCGTTTGAAAAATCACCAATGGCAAAAAAGACATCACTCCTACTAATACGAAAATTAAGATTAGATATATACTTTGGACTCTTTGTATCATAACAATAAAAATAAATAATTAAAATAATTGGCTGCAAAGATAGAATATTTATTTAGTGCTTTTGCTCTTTAAATATTGCTATAATTATCTTTTTATGATTTCAGATTTCTATAAATAATTAATCATACTAAAAACCTTAAAAAAACTTTTCAACATATTAACAATAAACAAGCTAAATCACTGATATTAATTGACTTTCCAACTTTTCAACAATCTAAGTTTGCAAAGTCATTTTTACTATTTTTACATTCGTTTTTTACACCTCTCAACCGTACTATATGTATATAATTTTTGACACAGAAACCACTGGACTGCCAATTAATTTTAACGCCCCAGTAAGCGATAGTAATAACTGGCCTAGAATGGTACAGCTTGCATGGCAAATTCATGATATAAATGGAAACTTATTGGAGGTTAAGAACTTCATAATAAAACCTGAGAATTATGAAATTCCTTATGATGTTGTAAAAGTGCATGGCATCACTACTGAAAGAGCTAAAAAACAAGGTGTAGAATTAAAAATGGTTCTTGAGGAGTTTGCTAAATCAGCAATAGAATGTAAGTTCCTAGTTGGTCACAATGTTTCTTTTGATAATAATATTATTGGTGCTGAATTCTACAGAAAAGGAATAGTAAATCCCTTATCGGAAATGCCATCCCTTGACACCAAAGACCTATCTACAAATTTCTGTGCTCTACCTGGCGGAAGAGGTGGAAAGTTCAAATGGCCAAAGCTTGAGGAATTACATAAAAAACTCTTTGGAAATGCTTTTGATGCTGCCCACAATGCTGCTGCCGATGTGGAAGCTACTGCAAGATGTTTTCTGGAATTAGTAAGATTAGGGATAATCAATAATAGTGTTCTGAAAATATCTTCATCTGAGTTTCAATCATTTACAAACAGTAACCCTGAAACAATTCAAGCAATTGGGCTTAATACACAACCCTATAGCTCTGATGATGATATAAGTGAAAATATTGATTCCAATATTGAAATTGAAGAAACTGAAACTAGTGATATAGCTATTTCAAAAGATGGTGAAATACCTCAGTTTACCCACCTACACCTTCATACCCAATACTCCATTTTAGATGGAATGACCAAGATAAAAAACTTGGTTAAAAAGGCAAAAGCTGATGGAATGACATCTGTGGCTATTACTGATCATGGAAATATGTATGGGGTCAAGGAATTTCACCAATCCCTTACCAAGGAAGGCATTAAACCCATTATTGGAATGGAAGCCTATGTTGCAATTCGCTCACATCTCGACAAAGAAAAGGTAGATGCCAAGAGGTTTCATTTGGTTCTTTTGGCTAAAAATGAAATTGGATATAAGAACCTTATTAAGCTGTCCTCTATTTCTTTTGCAGAAGGCTATTATTATAAACCTAGAATTGACAAGGAATTAATTAGAAAGTACCAGGAGGGTTTAATTGCAACATCAGCTTGTTTGGGAGGAGAGATTTCACAAAAGCTAATGGGGAATGGTATTGCCGAAGCAGAGAAGGCACTATTGGAATATAAAGATATATTTGGTGATGATTTCTATATTGAAATAATGCGCCATCGTGCTACTGACCCAAATATGAATACTGAGGTGATTAAGGATCAGATATTTGTCAATAAAAACTTACTTGAGCTTGCCAAAAAACATAATGTAAAATATATTGCCACTAATGATGTTCACTTTTTAAATGAAGAAGACTCCACAGCGCACGATAGATTAATTTGCCTGAATACAGGCAAAGACATTGATGACCCTAAGCGTATGCGATATACGGGTCAAGAATGGTTGAAAACCAGAGCTGAGATGGCTAAAACTTTTGGAGATTTACCAGAAGCAATTTCAAACACTCAAGAGATTGCAGATAAAGTTGAAAACTATGAGCTGAACCATGAACCTATTATGCCTGATTTTCAACTTCCTGATGGTTTTGCTAATGAGGATGATTATTTGAGGCATATAAGTTATGAAGGAGCATATAATCGTTGGGGCAAGGAATTAAAAGAGGAAACCATCGAAAGAATGGATTTCGAATTGGAAACAATTAAGAAAATGGGATTCCCAGGTTACTTCCTTATTGTTTGGGACTTTCTGAAAGCTGCTCGAGATATGGGTGTATCTGTTGGCCCAGGAAGGGGAAGTGCTGCAGGCTCAGCAGTAGCTTACAGTCTGCGTATTACTGAGATAGATCCACTAAAGTATAATCTCCTTTTTGAGCGTTTTCTTAATCCTGATAGAATATCAATGCCTGATATTGATATTGATTTTGATGATGAGGGTAGAGATAAAGTATTGAAATGGGTAAAGGATAAATATGGTTCCAAAAAAGTTGCTCACCTTATAACATTTGGCTCAATGGCTGCCAAATCTTCGATCAGAGATGTGGCCAGAGTTCAGAAATTACCACTATCGGAAGCTGATAAACTTGCAAAACTTATTCCTGAGAAACCAGGAACTACTTTGGAAAAAGCTTTTAAAGAAGTTCCTGAGCTTAGAGCAGAATTAACTGACGGAAAAGAAGAAATTAAGTCTGTTTTGGATTTTGCAAAGCGATTGGAAGGATCGGTTAGAAATACAGGAACCCATGCCTGTGGAATTATTATCAGTAAAGAAAATCTTGATAATTATGTTCCAATTACTCATGTAAAAGACAGTGTATTAGAGTATGCTACTCAGTTTGATGGAAAATATGTAGAATCCATCGGCTTATTGAAAATGGATTTCCTTGGATTGAAAACATTAACCATTATCAAGGATGCACTAAAAAACATTAAACTTTCTCAAGGCATTGATGTTGATATCGACAATGTTTCTTTAGAAGACACCAAAACCTATGAGCTTTATAGCAAAGGTGAAACTTCTGGCTTATTTCAGTTTGAATCTGATGGCATGAAAAAGCACCTTCGCAACCTAAAACCTAGTAAGTTTGAGGATTTGATTGCGATGAATGCTTTATACCGCCCAGGGCCAATGGAGTATATCGATAGTTTTATCGACCGAAAACATGGTATAGAAAAAATAGTTTACGACCTTCCTGAGATGGAAGAATACTTAGCTGAAACATACGGAATTACAGTTTACCAAGAGCAGGTCATGCTTTTATCACGTAAACTTGGTGGTTTTACTCGTGGGCAATCTGATTCCTTGCGTAAAGCAATGGGCAAGAAGATTATCTCCATGATGGACGAGCTAAAGGTATTGTTTGTTGAGGGATGTGAGAAGAATGGTCATGATTTAAAAAAGGTAGAGAAAATCTGGAAGGATTGGGAAGCATTTGCTAAATACGCTTTTAATAAATCTCATGCCACATGTTATTCCTATGTTTCCTATCAAACGGCATTTCTGAAAGCCCACTACCCTGCTGAATTTATGGCTTCAGTACTAAGTCATGAACTTAAGGATATTAAAAAACTAAACCTCTACCTTAATGAGTGTAATAGAATGGGCATTAAGGTATTGGGACCCAATGTAAATGAAAGTTATTCTAATTTTACTGTAAATGATCAAGGTGAAATTCGCTACGGAATGGCAGGGATTAAGGGTGTTGGAGAAGCTGCTGTTGAAGCCATTGTAAACGAAAGAGATAAAGAAGGAAATTATACTAGTATTTTTGATTTTATCGCTAGGGTAAACCTTCGAGCAGTAAATAAAAGAGCCATAGAAGCCTTAGCAATGGCAGGTTCATTTGATGAAATTCAAGCAGAAAATCATCGAGCACAATACTTTGCTAACTATACTGAGAATGAAACTTTTATTGAGAGACTGATTAAGCATGGAAATAGACTTCAAGATGCTGAAAACTCTACTCAAGCATCACTATTTGGAGAAATGGAAGAGGTGCAGATTCAGAACCCCGAATTTCCTGAATGTGAAAAATGGAGCAATATCAAAAAGCTTAATTTAGAAAAGGAATTAATAGGATTCTTCTTAAGTGGTCATCCCTTGGATACATATAATGAAACGATTAAATATTTTGTTAAACATGAAGCTGAAGATGTTAATGAGTTTATAAAAAACAATGATAAAACTCAGGTGCGTTTTGCTGGAATTGTAACTAGAGCACAAATTAGAGAGTCAGCAAGTAATGGAAATAAGTTTGGCTTTTTCACTATCGAAGACAAAAGCGGAAGCATTGAAATTGCTATGTTTACAGAGACTTTCCTAAAATATCACCACCTTCTACAGTTGGATAATTTCGTTTATATTCAGGCAAATATTAAAACATCATATCGAGATAAATCAAAGTCAGAATTAAAAATTGACGATGTACTTATGCTTGATTCGGTATTAAATGATTTTACAAAAAATATTAAGATTCAAATCTTATTGGAAGATATGAATGAAAGTTTCACCAAAGAGTTTGTAAATAATATAAAGAAGAACCCTGGAAATGCAAAGCTGCAACTTTTCATAAAAGATGGTGCTGAAATTATGGAAATGACACCAAAGAAGAATAAAGTTTTGCCTGACTCATTTGTTAGTTATCTAAATACTAATGAGAGTCTTCGGTTTAAGTTGAGTTAAATATGGGGGGATGGAGGAAAGAGGATAGAGGAAATTAGGAAAGAGGAGTTCACCTGCGCTAGGGCTTCGGTGGAGGACAGAGGAAAGAGGAGAGATTGAGAAGTTGAGAGATTGAGAAGTTGAGAGGTTGAGAAGTTGAGAAGTTGAGAGCGAGAGAAGTTTCGCACGGCATGTGAAGCCTTCGCTATGTCCGCTGAA
>JAOZKO010000386.1 GCA_029935325.1 Bacteroidales bacterium | reverse complement strand
TTTCAAAACAGAAACTTTAAGATGGGTTTTACTTCCTGGCCTTATGCTGCCACTGAACAAGCCGTAAGCAGCACCTATAATTTTATGGCTGCTAATGGCGATATCTACGCCGAGCATATTGATAATAAAATCCCTTGGAATGCATGGATAAACAATACCACTCTTCCCACAGAATTCACCAATGAAATTGATTCCAAACTTGCTCATAGAATTTCTAATAATAAACTATTGCTTTCCGTTAGCCTTTTAAATACTGACAGAAGCAATCTTGCGGAAGATATTGACGGTTCTATCCCTAACTATTCATCTCTAAGTGATCAACATATTGAAGATGCCTATTTTAAGCATATAGAATATTTAGTGGAAGCTTTTCAACCCAATTATTTAGTGATTGCTTTAGAAGTAAATGAGCTGAAAATAAATGCTCCCGAAAAGTGGGACGGGTATAAAGAGTTGATACATGCAGTGAAAACACGAGTAAAACAAGCTTACCCCAATCTGCCTATTTCGGAATCTATTACACTTCATAATTTATACTTGCCAGAAGTAACAAATTCAGAGCAGTTTATAGCAGAGATAACAGAATATGCCAATCAAATGGATTTTGTAGCCATTAGTTATTATCCGTTTTTTAAGGGGCAACATAGCAGAGCTGAATTTCAGCAGGCTTTCGATTTCTTGCACAGTAAAATTACAAAGCCTATTGCTTTTGCCGAAACGGGTCATTTGGCAGAAAACTTAAGTGTTGAAAGTTTCGATTTATTTATTGAGAGTAATGAATGCGAGCAAAATGCCTATGTAGAAACGCTATTGCTAAATGCTCAAAAACAGAATTACGCATTTGTTATTTGGTGGACACATAGAGATTTTGATGCCCTCTGGGAAACTTTTCCTGAAGAAGTAAAAGACCTTGGGAAACTTTGGCGTGATACGGGGTTGCTTGATGAAAATGGTGAGGAAAGAGTGGGTTATCAGACTTGGGAGGCTGTTCTTTCTCGATAAATTGCTAGGCGAAGCAAACCCTGCGAGGGTTTCAAACCCTCGCAGGGTTTCTCAAGAGAAAATATTTCCGATGGAGCTTAGCTCCAATTAAACCTAGTTTTCCAATTTCTCAAAAATATTTATACTTTTACCAATTACGTTTTTATTAAATACCACTTATACCAATTTGATTTCATGATGTCGTATAAATAAATTGAATTGTTTTTTTCTTTAATGAGGCATAAAATCTTTGCATAGCCATAGTTACGGAAATATTTTCTGCCGATAATAAAGAGAAAAAGAAACGATTTGTTTGCGACATTATGGAGTTAATTTGGTATTATACAGGTGTTTGTAAATATTTTAATTATCATTTAAATTAAAACAAAGACAATGAAAAAACTATTAGCAGAATTTATTGGAACTTTATGGTTGGTATTAGGAGGAGCAGGAAGTGCAGTATTAGCAGCAGCTTATCCCGAATTAGGAATCGGTTTTGTAGGCGTTGCTCTCGCCTTTGGTTTAACAGTAGTAACTATGGCCTATGCCATTGGACATATTTCTGGTTGCCATTTAAATCCAGCTGTATCTATAGGCCTTTGGATGGGTGGTCGTTTCGATAAGAAAGACTTATTACCCTATATCCTTGCTCAAGTTTTAGGTGGTATTGCAGGAGCAGGAATTCTTTATGTAATAGCCACAGGCAAAGCAGGATTCGAAATTGGTGGATTTGCTTCAAACGGATATGGTGAGCATTCGCCAGGCGGATATAGTATGCTTGCCGCTTTGGTTACCGAGATTGTAATGACCTTTATGTTCTTAATGATTATTTTAGGAGCTACTCACTCCAAA
The DNA here is from genome assembly GCA_029935325.1 of Bacteroidales bacterium. Taxonomy (GTDB): domain Bacteria; phylum Bacteroidota; class Bacteroidia; order Bacteroidales; family UBA1556; genus UBA6267. The sequence continues at coordinate 868 of JAOZKO010000386.1, read as the reverse complement.
GCACCTAAAGGATTTGCTGGCTTAGCTATTGGTTTGGGACTTACCCTAATCCATTTAATCAGTATTCCTGTTACCAATACTTCAGTAAACCCTGCTCGTAGTACTAGCCAAGCAATTTTTGCTGGCGGTTGGGCTATTGATCAGTTATGGTTGTTTTGGGTCGCTCCTATTGTGGGTGCTATTCTTGCCGGATTGGTTTATAAATATATGTCGCCAGAAACGGAAGGATAAAACAAACTTACCGAAGAGATGCAGAGACGCAAAGAAAGATATACTATATTTCTTTGTGTCTCTTCGCCTTTACGTCTCTTCGGTGAAGAAAAGAATCTTAACAATAAAACAACAAATTTTCTCAATCCCTTTTTGTTGCTTTGAATAAAATATCAAAAACCTATATCATGAACTTCTTTGGGAAATTAATAATAGCACTACTTATTATTGGAGGAACACTGTTCTCCTTAACTGCCTTTCAGAAACTTGATAATCAAGAAGAACAAGCAATTCAGGAAGTTACAGAAGAGACTACTAATGAAGACTCTCCTAACTCGTGGACTTCTAAAACCCGAACTCCTGACCCCAGCCAAAACAACTGCCTAATTTGTCATACAGGGATTAAGCCTATTCGTGATCCTCACTCAGGAATGATGCAACAAATTTATGAGACAGCAGAAGAAACAGGTTTTCAAAATAACGATTGTATTGTTTGCCATGGCGGCGATCCATTAGCAATCGATAAGGAAAAAGCTCATGATGGAACGATTAATTATTTTACTCAAAACGACGGACCTAAAAACTTCTATCCTGACCCAGGAAGCCCATGGATAAATGAGAATAGCTGCGGCCAATGCCATGATGAACAAGTGAGTAC
>JAOZKO010000385.1 GCA_029935325.1 Bacteroidales bacterium | reverse complement strand
TTATCTTAAAAAGGTTTGCAAATATACAGCTATTTTTCTTTAACTAACAAGCAATGGAAAAAATATTTTTTTATATTATTTCTCTCCTATAAAATAGTAGTAATCATAGATGTTTGATAATAATTGCTGCTTGAAAAGTAAAAAAAAAGCTGCCCAAACTGGGCAGCTTTTGTAATATTATTATTGTCTTATGCAAACATTAGCCAATATGTGAATGCTCCTGCAATATATCCTGCCAATGCAAGTAAACTGATTTTCTTCATATACCAAATGAAATCAATTTTCTCAATTCCCATAGCAGCAACACCAGCAGCAGATCCAATTATCAGAATTGAACCCCCAGTACCAGCACAGAATGCAAGGAATTTCCAGAAGTTTCCATCTTGTACAAATTCAGAATAATAAGCTGCATCTGTAGTACTTAATGCTTGAAGCATTTCTGGAGTATAAACATCATACATACCCATTGCACCAGCTACCAAAGGCACATTGTCAACTATTGATGAAAGAACACCAATAGCTATATTGATAAGGTAGATATTTCCTAGATTCTCATCCAAATAACCAGCAACGATATCTAAATGTCCTGCCGACTGTAAAGCTGCAACAGCAGTTAAAATCCCTAAGAAGAAGAATATTGTAGCTACATCAACATGCTTTAGAATTCCTATAACATTATATTTTTTCTTAAATGCACTTGACTTCTTTTTTAGAATAATCTCAGTGGCTAACCACATATTTCCTAAACCAAATAACATTCCCATATATGGAGGAAGGTGAGTAACGGTTTTAATAATAGGCACAAGCAATAATGACCCAACTCCTAAAGCGAAAATAAAATTTCTTTGTCCATTAGTAATGGATTCTCCATTATCCTCATCACTGTTTTCTACTACAGCAGGTTTAACATCACCTTTCATAAAGAAACTCATGATAATTACAGGAACCAGCATGGTAACTAAAGCTGGGATAATTGTATCCATAATAATTCTCTGAGCAGTAATCTGCTCACCAATCCAAAGCATAATAGTAGTTACATCACCAATTGGAGACCATGCTCCACCGGCATTAGATGCTAATACTACCATTGAAGCGAAGAACCATTTGTCTTCTTTGTCAGCCATTACTTTTCTAATAAGTGCAAGCATAACAATAGTAGTGGTAAGGTTATCAAGTGCAGCAGACATAAAGAATGTCAATACACTAAAAATCCATAATAATTTTACTTTGTTAAGAGTTTTGATTTTGTCTGTAATGATTTTGAAACCACCGTGACGGTCAACAATCTCAACAATAGTCATTGCTCCTAAAAGAAAGAATAAGATTGAGGCAATTTCTATTAAGTGATGTTCTAACTCACCATGAATGAAGTGAAAAATGTTGTGTTCAGCTCCATGTGAGCTGGCAATCAAATCATTCCAATTTGGGCTAAACCCAAGGGCAAGAATATCTTGTCCATTCATCACATAAACAAACCATGTTAGTACACCGATTAATAAAGCTGATGCTGCTTTGTCAATTTTTATGGGATGCTCCAATGCAATTGCTGCATATCCTAGAACAAATATGACTACCATTAATATAAACATATTTACTTTTTTATAGGGTTAATAATGAGCGCAAAAATAGTAAAGTATGATGAATTATGGATGTTTTTTTTAACATTATTTTAGATTTTAGCCAATCTAAATCTTGACCTGTATTGTAATATGTAATATATTGTAATAGAGCCTGTAAGGTGTGGTAATTAGAGTTCTTTGGACGTTGCTATTTAGAATGTATGACCCATGTCAGTAATTTAAATGATTAAAAACCATGAAAATTATAATGTCAGAGTGATATTGAATGTAGGATTTCTTAGTGTGGAGGTTTTACTGATCTCCTTATGAATAATCAAACTATTTTTCTAACTAACCAGTGTACAGAAATGCATTAATGATAGGGGCTTACGACGATACTTTTTTAATCTTTGTGTCACTTTGCGCTTCTTTAAGCAACTTTGTATAATAAAATATTACAACGAACCATAAAGTAAGATACTGATAAGTTACTTATTTTTTAGTCTTCTTTTTTTGTTTGAGGCAAACGTTTTGCATCTTTCAGAGCTTTATGAATAATATATTCCAATTGTCCATTGCTGCTGCGAAATTCATCAGCAGCCCATTGCTCAATTTTGGCTAATAGATTTGGGTCTATACGTAATACGAAAGCTTTTTTCTTAGACATTGTAGTTTTCTTCTTTAAGTGTTCGCAATGCATAAATTAGCGCGTCTTTGCGTTGAGTACCCAGTAGAATTATATTACCATTCTTTAGTTTTATCTTAAGAGCCGTTTTCCCACTGATGGAATAAGCAGTATTCTTATTTCGTGGTTTTCCTGGTTTTTTATATCCCCAGCCTCCATATTCTTTTAATGGACTATATTCACTTACTTCAAAATCACTAATTTGTGTCATTTCAATTTTTTCAAAGCTATTTTTAAATGGAGGGTAACGGAAAGATATTCCATTATTTTCAATACGAGTCTCCATACGAATATTTTTGAATAGTAAGAATAAACCAACAAACATTGCACTGATAATGCTTCCCATAATAATTAGATCTTGCTGGCTGAATTTCTTTTGTATATTTTCCCACTCATTGTATTTAGCAAGCATTAGACTAAACGAAATAACAACTAAAGCAAGCAGAAGAAGCCATACAATGG
>JAOZKO010000384.1 GCA_029935325.1 Bacteroidales bacterium | reverse complement strand
TTTAGGAGAAGTCTATTATCAATTTGAATAAAAATTGCCATAATTGCCATTTAAATATTTTATACTTCTCTTATCCAATGAAGGAAAAAGAAGAACAAAAAAAGGAAAAAAATGTTACAAAGAGGACTCTTAAATATAGACTTAAATAGTACTATTCACAAACAAATAAAATTCACCCTAAATAAAGATCTGGTAAGTTGTTTAGGAATGTCTTTGGCAAAGTCAGAGCAGTTTATTATAAATTGTAATCAAAATAGCATAAATCATTCTTTCTTTTCAGGGCATTATCTTCATAGTCAGTCAAATAATAAAGGTTACTATTTAATCCAAGAAATTTGGAAACCTATTAAATTATGGGCAAAGACAATACTAAAGATTGAGATTGATGATAATTGTCCTGTATCTTTTGTTTCGAATATTGAGTCAAATCCAAATGCATTGGGAGTCTTTGAGTATAATAGTGAAGGATATTACCGTATAGTAATTCATGAAAAGATAACATCTGATACCAATATCTTTCTGATTGTACTTGTACATGAGATTATGCACTATCTACATTATAAATCAGTAAATTATGAACACTTTTATAGTTGTCCAATCGTATTGGCTGAAGGATTTGCTGAATTTGCTACAACAAAATTTTTACTTGAATCAACATATAAGCTTCCAATTGAATTGCAAAAGTCCTGGAACCCAAGTTATGAGTTAGGTAGAATGATTATTAATCAGATACACAATGAAAATTATGAACTTTATCTTATAATGCATGGATTTTTAGGAAACACAACTGCAAACAATCGTTGGTCATTACTTGATCATTTATTTGCAAGTTAAAATTTGTTAACCACAAGTATATAAGGAATAGATAATGGAAATTGATACCATCTCTCAAATGATTAATTATGCATATAGTATAGAATTTGATGAATACAACATGTTTGACAAAGACCTATGTACAGAAAAATGGGAACAAACAAGTTTGGAAGACCAAAAATCAAGTACTTCTCAAGCTATGCATATCAAGAATAAATTGTCTTGGTTGGGGTTTAAATGTGAACATTCTATGGTGTCTACTAAAGAACTTTTGAAGATAAATCGTGATATTATAGATAGAGTATTGGGCATTAATAAAGATTACTATAAGAAAGTTAAAATACTCTCAAAAGACAAATCAGAATGGGGGTTTTTTGATTTCAAAGGCAAACTACCTATTGAGGAACTTGCTAGAATTGAACATAACCGTTGGAATGTCTACCATCAATTAAATGGTTGGATCTATGGAGAAAAGGACAAAGTAAATAAAGTACATAATTGTCTTAAGCCGTTGAAAGAGTTTGAGGATACGATTAAACCAACAATACTATACGATTTGTATACTATTTTGTATATTCCAAATTATTTAGCCGGTACAGGGTTTATAATTACCAAATAGGTTTGAAAAAAGATTAGAAGGGGAAAGTATTATGGAAAATTATAAATATCATGCATTTATCAGCTATAGTCATTGTGATAAGCAGTGGGGAGATTGGCTTCATAAATCACTGGAAAGCTATAATATTCCATCTTCACTTAAAGAAACACTGAATAAAGAAGGCAAAGAGATTCCCAGTAAACTCACTCCTATCTTTAGAGATAGAGAAGAGCTTCCCACGCGATCTGATTTGGGCGAAGTAATCATTAATGCTCTTAAAAAATCTCATTATCTTATCGTAATCTGTTCTCCTAACTCTGCCAAATCGATGTGGGTCAATAAAGAGATTATAGATTTTAAACGATTGCATGGTGAAGATAGGGTGCTAGCAATTATTGTAGACGGTGAGCCCAATGCCACCGATAAACTCCACAAGTTCAAACCGGAAGAAGAAGCGTTTCCCCAAGCGCTTCGGTATAAAGTTAAACCAATAATAAACAGTGATCCTTTGCCAACTGATACTCTTGATGACATGATCAAAGAGAGTCTAAGCAAAGACAGAACTGAACCACTGGCTGCTGATGCCAGAGAGATAGGTGACGGAAAGGAGAGAGCAAAAATAAAACTGTTAGCTGGACTCTTAGGTGTAGATTTTGATAATTTATGGCAGAGAGAAAAACGCAGAAAGAGACGACAGCTAATAGCATTTACTGCTATTGTTGCTACAATTTTTTTGATTATCTCAGGACTTGGACTGTTCAGTATGCAGCAATGGCAAAAGGCAGAGGCTCAAAGTCAGGAAGCGAAAACAGCAAATGAGGCTACACAGAAACAAAAAGAGGTTGCTCTTAAGAGTGAGAAAAAAGCAATAGAGCAGCTCACAGAAGCCAATCATAATTTGGGGCTTGTTATGCATGAAAAAGCAGTTACAGAGTATGATCAACAAACAAAAAGAATTTATGATTTGCATGCTCTGAATTTACTAAAACAAACAGATTATATTTCGAAAGGAAAAATACTTGCAGCACTTAATAATACAGAATCTTCAAAACTAATCTTTCGGTCCCGACTTCCTAATAAATATCAAGGCATGAAAACTTTTGCATTAAGTACAGATGGAAAGCAAATTATCACAGTAGAATCTAAAATATTACATCTATGGAGTGTAGACACTGGAGACAAACTCAAAAGCTACAAGGGGCATCATAGTGATATAACATCGGTCGCCTTTAGTCCGGATGGACAAAAAATTGTTTCTGGTGCAGGGGGTTATTATGGTGAATCTGGTGATTACCGTATAA
>JAOZKO010000383.1 GCA_029935325.1 Bacteroidales bacterium | reverse complement strand
TTACTCCTTTATCCCAACATCAAAATTCCTCTTAATGAAATCAGTTGTCTGCTTTGCATTTAATCTCTTTGCTAGTATAGCTTTATTTTCATCCAATAGATAAATAGTAGGAGTGGAGATAATATCATAAAGGTCATGATAGTTTTCTGTTAAGCTCCTAGGACCATCAACATTAATCCAATTATGGATTTTATATTCATTAATTTTTTGTTTCCATTTTACAACATTTGTATCAGAACATACCGAGAAAACTTTTACACCATACTTCTCAGCATTAGCTTGTTCCCATGCATATAAGCCATTTACTTCATGCTTGCAATGTCCACAATCAGGATCCCAGAAAATAATAATTGTATATTTTGCCTTAGTATCATGTAAGCTAACTAATTGCATATTTGTATCTTGCATTATCATATTAGGAGATGTATTTCCTATGATTAATCTATCAAGGGTATTAATACGCTTAGTCATTCTTTTCAATGTTCTTTCATTAACCCAATATGCCTCTCCAGTTAAATAGTATTTTTTGCCTAGTGCCACAAAAACCTCGTCCATACCCATTATCTGACTTGTCTCCGACTCATAAGTGAAATACCAAATACAATACTTATAGGTTTCCTTATTAGGTTTGGCTTGTTCAATTATTGCAAATGATTCTTTGATTAATGTGTCAGGACGCTGTACAAGCACATTCTTGAAATAGCGCTTAATCTTATTTGCATATATAGGAGTGCGCAATAATCTTTCGTCAGCAAAATCAAATCCATCGAAATAATGCTCCTTATAATAGGTGTAAATATATGAAGAGTCAGGAGTGCCATCAGCCTTTAAAGGTAATTCTGTTGGTACTTCAGGTTCGCGAGATGCTAATAATATTTTTGAAAACAAACTGCCTTCATGAACACTAATAAAGTCAAGCTTAATTTTTTTTACACTTTCATTAACTTCTTTTATTTGCTCCCTTATCTCATCTTGCTTAGCTTTATTACTGTCAAGCTCTTTGTATTGCTTATTTAGTTCTTGGTCTTTTTTGCCGTAAACATTTATCTCTTTCAAATATCCATAGAAATCTTCATTGTCTTTTGATCCTTTAATCTTCATTTTATTTATTGGGTCAGTAGGATCTGTTTCCAAGGAGAAAAATTGATCTTCGTCAATAATAATTTCAAAGTATTGCTTATTTTGAAAAACAACAAGGTATATTCCTCCCTTTAAGACTTTCGCACCACTAAAAGTATAACTGCCTTTATTAAGAAAAGCAGTATCAGTAATCTGATTAGTGTTTCCATAATAACTTACCAATAATATGCTTGTATCTTGAGAATTCTCCAGCTTTATATGTATTTTATATTTTTCATTCTGAGCTGTTGCTATAAAACTGATGCTTACTAAAAGCAATAATAATACGTGTTTCATTTTAATCATTATATATAATTTTTTAAAATTCAAATATTGCAATACTAGATTGACAATGTTTTAATCGAAAAGTTTGGCCGCTTATTTTAAAATATGTTAAAATAAGATATTTTAAATAAATGACTCCTCATGCTCGCGGATTCTCTGAGCATAAATCAGATTATGAATTACGGGCATTATAGTAGTAAGCCTAGGTCCCCAATGAACAGCAAAATATCTTTTCATTTCAAAAACAGCATTCTCCTTGGCGGCCAAACGACTGTTCTGAAAAAGAATAATAAAATCCTTCATATCCTGGTATATATCGGCAAAATGTTCAGCAATACTTGCCTTTAAAGGCTCTTTGCTACTGTCAAGTACCCAGAAATATTCATCCTTACCAAATTTATTTCTGAAATTCATAAAAATATTCTCCCAATGCTCTTCAGAAACATAGCGTTCGTTAAGACTTTCATCCGTAACTACCACATCTGGTAATAGCGAACCCTTAAGGTATAATAATGGTAATACTTTTTCGTAGAAAGAAAGAATATTGTTAAGCTCTTGCTTTTCAATATCTTCGGTGAAAACACAAAACTCATGCGCCACACGGATTAACTCCAATACCTGAACTGACTTTATTTTATCTAAATTGTCTTTACTCATAATCTAAATTTTTGCAAAGGTACAAATGTAAGTAATATGGAAATCGTTTAATTGTTGATTTGTTTAATTGTTTAATTGTTTATCTGATAGCTATCGGATTGTTTATTGTTTGGCTAGTTCCTATATTGATGCGCTATGTGTATATTTGTCCCAAGGAAACAGAATTATTAATAGCTAATATAACTTTATTCGTTCAATTCAAAAAAGACGAAAGCGAATTAATGCAAAAATTGGGAGCTAAAGAAAAATATGTACACCTAATATGCCACAGTTCTAGACTTATTAACACTAATTCAAATATCTACTTTTTTCGTCACTTTTCTTTATATGTCTCTGTGCTTCTTTTTTTTTGTAATTGGCTTCAATAATGGCGAATAAGTTGCTTAGGTGCAATTTGTTTGCTTATTATTTCTAATTGTTATATTTTCATTTATTTTCTTGATAAAAAAACGAAACAAAAAAATACTAAACGTTCTATTTGCACCACTCAGCAAAATGTAAGAAACTTACTTTTGCTTTCATTAATTGCAAATAGACAAGAAACACAAACGCTTCCCCCCAAAAAAGCCTCCCAACTTGTCCCGATTTTTCTTCGGGATTGCCCGCTTGAGTTTCTGGCCTCCCAACTATACAGCTGCGAGTTCAATCATTC
>JAOZKO010000099.1:3668-9021 GCA_029935325.1 Bacteroidales bacterium | reverse complement strand
TTAAGAGGGGCTTCGCTTAAGGTGACTATTTTAAGAACTTTTGAAACTATGAAGTAACTTATCACTCTTTACAATTCCTTACAAACCTTTACAATATTTTACTTCGCAGCAAAGCAACGCGCCTCAGCGACCTTTGCAAGTCTTTTCTTTCTTTGCGTCTCAGCGTCTTTGCGGTTAAATTTAAAGCAACGCGCCTTAAACAAACTAAAACTACCTCTTAGGCTTATACTTAGATTCTTTTAAAATCTTTTGTGATTTTTCCTCTTCCATAAGTTCTGATAGCTGATAATCGCTCCGCGACATAAACTTGCTTATAATTCGCCAGCCTAAAAAATGGCCTAATCGCGAAGGAGCTTCTGTGGAAAAAACACTAGTAAACGGTCCGTCATCCATAAATTTCTTTTGGATTTGGACATCATTCTTAAATACAAATTGGTTCTCTATCATCAGCGACCAAAGGCGAGCTTCATTTTCATAGCACCATTCCATTTGTTTCTTGGTATAATGCAATAAAAGAGTATCTGAAATTTCCGGCATCATGGATTGTAGAAAGAATAATCGCTTTCCTTCGTATAGCATCTGATTTAACAGTTGAGAAGATAGGTCTTTCTCAGCCATCATCCCTCTTGCCAATTCACTCATAATATCAGGAACTAAAGCCTCTTCTCTTAACCATTTGCTCTTATATTGTGGAAATCCACTTAATGAATAAACATCATTATTTGCTCCTAAATACAAATCCAAACCTATTACAATATTGGTTCCCATTGCCTTAATTGGATATTGAATATCTAGGCCTGAGATATAGGAATAATATTGGAAACTTAAGCTCGAATCGTAATAGTAGCTGTAGTGCTGCATGGCTTTAGAGAGTTCCTCTTCTATGGAATTTGCATTGGGATATTTCTCTTGCACTAATGTATTTAGCTCCTGCATATAAGGATCTGCAAAAAAAGCTTTTAGCTGTAGTAAGCCAAGGGCATTCTCTAAATCACCAAGGAAAAGTGGAAATTCATCTTTATACTTTGGTAGCTCATTTAAAATTGAATCTTCAGGCAATGAAAACATTAGCTGCTCGTATCGCTTAATATTTACTTCAGGCATAGGCGTAGAAGATAAATCCACCTTTAATGAAGGGGAATCATCATCGCAAGATACCATTGCTAATAATCCTGTGATTATAGCTGCAAAAAACCAAAGATTCAGATATTTCATTATATTTAATTATTCGTTAAATAAGCTCAATTATTCTTGTCAACACATTTGGTAAGCCGTCAGCATTTTTACCACCAGCAGTGGCCAAATGTGGCTGACCTCCTCCTCCACCTTGAATTTCCTTAGCAAGCTCTCTAATAATATTACCAGCATTTAATCCTTTGTCTGCAATCAAATCCTTAGAAACTCCAACGCAAATTGTTGGTTTACCACCAGCTGCAGTTGTAAATACTACCAATGAATTTGTAGTTTCAGAAATAATCTGCTGAGCTAATTTCTTCAGATTATTAACATCCATATTCTCGTGAGATGCAATTAAGTTTATTCCTTTTACTTCAGTAAACTTGCTTATAATTTCCTGCTTTTGTTGCTTCACTGCAATTTCATTAAGCTGCTCTACTTTTTTCTGTAAGTCCTTGTTTTGACCCATCAATTGCTCTACCGCTTTTACTAAGTCTTTCTGATTTTTGAAAAGAGTACGGATATTATCAATGGTCATTCTTTGTTCTAAAACAAATTTCTCAGCAGTTTCGGCAGTAATAGCTTCAATACGGCGAATACCTGCAGCAATAGAAGTTTCATGCTTCAGTACAAATAGGCCTATTTGGCCGCTTGCTTTCACATGAGTTCCTCCACAAAGTTCTACTGATTTATTAAACTTAACAACTCGAACTTTATCTCCATACTTCTCACCAAACAAAGCCATTGCGCCTTTGTCAATAGCCTCCGCCATGCTTATATCTTCAAATAATTCGCAAGAGCTATTTTTCCTGATTTCAGCATTAACAATCTGCTCTACTTTGCTTATCTCTTCATCAGTCATTTTTTGGAAATGCGAAAAATCAAATCGCAATCCTTGCTCATGTACCAACGAACCTTTTTGCTCAACATGTGTTCCTAAAACAGAACGCAGGGCATTATGTAAAATATGAGTAGCAGAGTGATTGTTGGTAATTTTCTCTCTTCTTTCCTTATTAACTGTGGCAATAAATTTTGCATCAATTGACGTTGGCAACTTAGCAGTATAATGTACTGTAAGATTATTTTCCTTTTGCGTATCCGTTATATATACCTTTTCATCACCAAACTCAATAAAACCACTATCGCCAACTTGGCCTCCGCTTTCAGCATAAAAAGGAGTTTTGTCAAAAACCAATTGAAAAACCTCTTTCTTTTTAATAATTTGCTTGCGGTATTTCAATATCTGCACTTCTGCAGTAGTTTTATTAAAACCAACAAAATTACTTTCAACATTATCAATAATATTTACCCAATCCGAAGATTCTTTAGCAGCATCAGCTCGTGACCTCTGCTTTTGTTGTTGCATTTCTGCTTCAAATCCTTTTAAATCTACCTGAAGACCTTGCTCACTTAAAATCAGTTCTGTTAAATCCAGCGGAAAGCCAAAAGTATCGTATAATTCAAAGGCAGATGCTCCATCAATAATGGTTTTATCTTTAGCCTTTATCTCTTTTATTTTTTTGTTTAGCAGATTCAAACCATGAGATAAAGTATTTAAGAAAGTCTCTTCCTCACTCTTTATTACATTAATTATCAGGTCTTTATTTCTTACTAATTCAGGATATGCTTCCCCTAAATCTTTAATAAGCATTGGTACCAAAGCATGAATAAAGGATTGCTTAAAACCTAAGAATGTATAACCATATCTGATTGCACGGCGCAAAATTCTACGAATCACATAACCAGCTTTATTATTTGATGGAAGTTGTCCGTCAGCAATTGAAAAGGCAATTGCTCTAATATGATCAGCAACAACACGCAAAGCAATATCAACTTCATTATTCTCACCATATTTTTTTGATGCGAGAGCTGCTAATTGCTGAATCATTGGCTGAAATATATCAGTATCATAATTGCTCTGAACTCCTTGCGACACCATGCACAATCTTTCGAAGCCCATTCCCGTATCTATATGCTTTTGCGGTAAAGCTTCTAAGCTACCATCAGCCTTTCTATTATATTGTATAAAAACTAAATTCCAAATTTCAATCACTTGCGGGTGATCCATATTTACCAATTCAGCACCAGAAACCTTTGCTTTCTCATCTTTAGAGCGAATATCAATATGTATTTCGGAACAGGGGCCACAAGGACCTTGATCTCCCATTTCCCAAAAATTATCTTGTTTATTGCCATAAAGGATTTGAGATTCTGGAAAAAACTGCTTCCAAAAACTCTTTGCTTCATTATCTGCTTCCAATCCATCGGCTTTGTCACCTTCAAAAACTGTCACATACATATTCTCTTTAGCAACACCCATTCGATCTACCAAAAATTCATACGCCCACTTAATGGCATCCTCTTTAAAGTAGTCGCCAAAAGACCAATTACCGAGCATTTCGAACATAGTATGATGATAAGTGTCGTGTCCAACCTCTTCCAAATCGTTATGTTTACCTGAAACACGCAAACATTTTTGGGTATCAGCTATTCTTTTTGAACTAGGAATTTTATTGCCTAGAAAGATTTCTTTGAACTGATTCATACCAGCATTAGTAAACATCAGTGTTGGGTCATCCTTAATAACCATCGGAGCTGAAGGCACTATCTTATGAGTTTTCTCTTTGAAAAAATCTAAAAACTCCTTACGTATAATATTCGATTGCATATTGCGTTATTTAATATAATAGGTGGATAAAGTCCGTTGTTTGGGACCAAATCATAAAAATTATTAATAATCTGCAAAGTTAATTTATTTCATTAGTTTTGCAGCGCAAAATTTTTAAAATACAATTTGCTATATGCCAAAGGGAAAATATAAGATTAATCCGCATACTTTAGAGCTTGAACAAGTGCGTTTGAGAGCTAAAGATATATTGATGAGAGGCGGATACTATTTAATGGGAGGGGTTGTTTTTGCAACAATCATATTGTTTGTTGCCTATACTTTTTTCGATTCACCAAAAGAATTGATGCAAAAAAGAGAAATTCAACAATATGCAATGCAAATAGAACTCCTAAACAATCGAGTAGATCAACTTGCTGTAGTTTTAGACGATATTGCTGAAAGAGATGATAATATATACCGTACTATATTTGAAGCTGAACCGGTTCCTATTGAGGAAAGACGCGCAGGTATTGGAGGAAGTGAAAGATACTCACACCTTAAAGGATATGAAAACACTAAACGTATTACATCTACTAGCCAGAAGATAGATCAGCTAAGTCGAGAGTTATATGTGCAGTCCAAATCATTTGACGAAGTATATAAATTAGCCAAGAATAAAGCTATAATGCTGGCTTCTATACCTGGTATTCAACCAATATCAAATAAGGATTTAAAAAGAATTGCTTCAGGCTTTGGATATCGTATTCATCCCATATATAAAACTTTAAGAATGCATGAAGGCATTGACTTTACAGCGCCAATTGGAACTCCAATATATGCAACAGGCGATGGAGTTGTTGAGCGAAATAAAGGCCGAATGAGTGGATATGGTAAAATGGTAAAGATTGATCATGGTTTTGGTTATGAAACATTATATGCACATATGAGCAAAATAATAGTTCGCCCAGGTCAGAAGGTAAAAAGGGGAGAAATTATAGGTTATGTTGGAAATACAGGCCGCTCTACTGGACCACATTTGCATTATGAAGTTCGCAAAAATGGAAGCCCAATTAATCCTGTGCACTTCTTTTATCAAGATCTTACACCGGAAGAATACGAGAAAGTAATTGAAATTTCTTCACGACCTACTCAGAGTATGTCCTAAGAAGAGAAATAGCACTCCTTAATTTCATCCGATAGCTATCGGATTTATTATAAGCTAGGAAAATGTGTTTTGTCACTATTTTTTCCAATAGGTTTTATTGTTCATAATAAGTGTTCTGAAAAATGGCCGGAGGATTGGCTAAGTATCTAATATTCAATCCCCCGCCACGCAACACCCTCGCTGCCCCCTTTTCTAAGGGGGACTTTCCAAACTCGAAAGATTTTCTTCAAGTACTACAACAATCCGATAGCTATCGGATCCACACATTTAAGATTTAAGAGTATGATTTAAGATTTAAGAGTGGCTTCGCTTTCCCAGCAACAACAAACACAAAACACAAAACACACCAACACATTTAAGATTTAAGAGTATGATTTAAGATTTAAGAGTGGCTTCGCTTTCCC
>JAOZKO010000099.1:0-3568 GCA_029935325.1 Bacteroidales bacterium | reverse complement strand
AGCAACAACAAACGCAAAACACAAAACACTCCAACACATTTAAGATTTAAGAAGAAAGCACCAAAGACTATCTAGCAAAAATCTCCACAGCCCCAGGAATACACGAAATTTCCACCGGAAACTCTCCATAAATCTCTCCGTCAGGAGAAAGTGATTTTGGTATTTTCGCCTCTAATTTAATGGTTTTAGCCTGCATATATCCTACGAATTTAGAATTAAGATGACTCCCATCAAATATTTTAGGGAAAGTTTGTAATAGATTAATTCTGCTTAGCTTATTCAGAATTATTAAATCCAGCTTGCCATCATCGAGTTTTGCCTTGGGAGCAATTAAATAATTTCCACCAGTATATTTTGAATTTGAAATTATAACAAATACATTGTCCAAATTAAGCTCTTCTCCATCTACAGTCATCTTAAGTTCAAAGGTATTTAACTTAATTGTATTATATATTACACCTATTGAGTATGCATGTTTCTTAAATATTTTTAATTTTGCTGCCGTTTCAATAACGTCATTAATAAAACCAAAACCCATCATATTCGCATAATAGAAAGTTTCCTTTTCGGACTTCACTTCAGCAATATCAAAACTTTTTGTTTTGCCATCTTTGATTAGTTTCACAAAATCCTCAATAATTCCTTCTTCGCCCAAAATATCACGAGATAACGAATTGCCAGTCCCAACGGGCAATATCCCCAATGGAATTCTTTCATTATCTGGTTTTTTCATATATCCGTTTAGCATATTAAAGAAGCTACCATCCCCTCCTGCAATAACCAATCCTTGATATTCTAATAGGTTTGCATTTTCAATAATTTCAATGGAATGTCGAGGATGTTCTGTAAAAACTATTTCAGCATCAATAGAGTGCTTTATGAAAAGTTGTTTTATTTCTTCCAAATAATTTTTCGAATTTCCTCCCCCTGCCTGAGGATTATAAATACATAGTATCTTCATATGTAAATTGTTATATTAAAGTAAAAAATATCATAAGGTATTTTGAATAATTCTGCAAATACGGTTCTAAGCTATATCTGTAAATAGATTTATTCGTGTATTCGTAGTAAAAATACTTTCTGGTGCAAAGGCAATATGCCGAACTTTAAACAAAATCTAAATCCAACTGTTTACGAAGCTTATCAAGCTCAGGATTTTTCTCTACCATCTTATTATAAATATCCAAACTTGTTTCTTTAAGCTCAGTATCAACCTGCTTAACCTTGGTAGAAAGATGAATCTGTGTATTATTTAGTTCTTCCTTTAGAAACAAAAGGAAATTATATTTCAATTCTTTATCATCTAAAGCATTATTAGTAAGATTAATTACAACCTCATTATTAGGAAGCAGATCTATATTTTTAAATTCAATTGCAGAAGCAAATGCTGGCTTATCCTTAGATATTTGATTTATGTATTTACCAATTGAACTTTCTAAACTTTCTATGGTAATTTCCTGCTCAACTTTATCAAACTTAACGTCTAAAGCATCTTCAATATTAAGCTTCTCGGGTTCGGCTTTAGCTTCTGTAATACCTTGCTTGATACTAATGCCTCGAGTTCGTTTCTTGATTTTAGGCTCTACCTTTTCTTCCTCTTTAACAATCGGCTTATTCTCGGTTTTGGGTTCGGGAATAACTTCAGGCTTTTTTTCAACTGCCTGCACCACAACTTCTTCAACTTTAGCTTCTATCTTAGGTTCAGCTTTAACCTCAATCCTTGGTTTTGCTTCAGGCTTAACAATAGCTACCTCAGGCTTTTTTTTTACCTCCACATTGGGCATAGCTTCAACTTCTGCAAATGGCTGTACCAATTTGCACATTTTCATAAGGTTAAGCTCAATAAGCAGGCGCTTATCAGTAGCTCCTTTATAAGCTATATCAACAGAGGTGCACAAATCCAAGGCATAAACTAAGAATCGTAAATTGCATAATTCCGCTTGATTGGCATATTGTACTTTTATACTCTCGCTAGTTTCCAAAAGACTTACCGTTTGCCTATCCTTACTTACCAATAGGTTTCGAAGATGTGTAGCTAAACCATTCATAAAATGAAGCCCATCAAATCCTTTGCTAGTGATATCATTATAAAGCATTAAAGTTTTCGAGATATCAGCATTAAGGAACAAATCAACCATCTGAAAATAGTACTCAACATCCAATATGTTTAAGTTCTCAATAGTAGCCTGATAGGTAATATTCTTTCCTGTAAAACTCACAATTTGATCGAAAACCGAAAGAGCATCACGCATAGCGCCATCAGCCTTTTGAGCCATAATTAGCAATGCAGCTTCATCAGCTTCAACATTCTCACTTTTGGCCACAAAAGCTAAGTATTTGGCAATATCTTTAACCGTAATTCTATTGAAATCATAAATCTGACAGCGAGATAATATTGTGGGGATAATCTTATGTTTTTCGGTGGTTGCTAGAATAAACTTAGCATAAGCTGGTGGCTCTTCTAATGTTTTAAGAAAAGCATTAAAAGCCGCTTGGGAAAGCATATGAACCTCATCAATAATATATACCTTGTATTGCCCTACTTGTGGTGGAATACGTACTTGCTCTACCAAGCGACGAATATCCTCCACAGAGTTATTAGAAGCAGCATCAAGCTCATGAATATTAAATGAATTGCTTTGATTAAAAGAAATACAAGACTCGCATTGGTCGCAAGGCTCCAGTTTATCATTAAGGTTTTCGCAATTAATGGTTTTTGCAAATATCCTTGCGCAGGTGGTTTTTCCAACTCCTCTAGGACCAGTAAATAAAAATGCCTGTGCCAAGTGATTATTCTTAATAGCGTTTTTCAAGGTAGAAGTTATGCTCCCTTGTCCAACTACTGAATCAAAAGTAATAGGGCGGTATTTACGAGCTGATACTACAAAGTTTTCCATAGATACTGATTTACTGATATTTACTTCACTAATCTTTTTTTCGAATAATGAGGTTCAAAAGTAGTGAAAAAGTTGAAAGGTTTGAAGAGGGATTGATTGCTTCCAATTAATGTAATTTCAAGAACCTTCTGAAAATAATTTTGATAAAACTTTACTGAAAACGAATAAATAGCTTTCTACTATTTAGCATCAATATGAAATGAGAACTGCTTTAATGGATTTACTCTATATCTCAACCCCTTTCAGATAAGAGGTTTAAACAGAAAAAGTCCGTATTTACAGACCAAAAGCTAGGAAAAGCGCATGTGCTTATACTGCTAATAATTAGCTTATTACAGTTTTGTATTTAAAATTGAATTGGTTCGAATCCCGTTGGGTACTACCGGGGAACCCAGGGTAAACCTCATACTTTATATTTGTGTGAATATTTTGCCACGAATGCACGAATTTATTCTCTTTAGTAATGGAATATTGAAAAGAATAACACGAATTTATGAAAACCCAAAGGGTTTTCTTATTCGTGAGTCATAATTTTGTGTTTATAAAATTATATTTGTGCATTCGTGGCTTTTTAATAAGTATGAGGTTTGCCCTACCGTGGAAACTAGGGCAAACTCATACTTTTGCAACAATATTGATTGTCAATCAATTGACTGAAAAGCAACAAAATT